>JBGQLF010000738.1:0-5892 GCA_041499985.1 Gemmataceae bacterium | reverse complement strand
CCGCTCGCTGCCGGGGAAAATCCGCAGCAATCGGCCGTTGTCCTCGGTGAGGTAGTAGCCGAACAGGTGCTCTTCTTCCAGGCCGGCCTGCTTGAAGTGATGATCGTCCAGGACGCTATACTCGATGCCGGCCGTGGCGATATCGGTAACGAGGTTCTGCTCCCAGACGCGTTCCGGCACCCACATGCCGCGAATCTTGGTCTGGAAAAGCTCCTCGAGATAGAAACTATAGTTACGGATCTGGCCGACGCGGTCGCGCGGTGGAATCATGGCCAAGATCGGCTCATAAAACCCCCCACCCATGATCTCCACCTGGCCCCGCGCCACCAGGCGGCGCAACCGTTCGATATATTCCGGCTTGCGCTCAACGAGCCATTCCATCAGGCAACCGCTCGTGTGCAGCGAGATGGGGATCTCCGGAAACTGCTCCAGGTGTTCGAGGAACGGCCAATAGCTGTCTCGGAAGGCATTCTCGAAGACATGCTCGAAGTTGCCCACCGGCTGATGGTTGTGCAGGGCGAAGACAAAGCGCACTGGCATGGAGGAGTCCTTTCAAACGACGAACGAGAACGATGAGGCCGCGCTGAGGAGGCTCCTCCTTCCGCGTTCATCGCTTTTTGGTCAGCAGATCGACTTCGGTTTCATGCAGGAACTGCGCCGCCTGCTCCGGCGGGACAGGATTAATGTAGAAACCGGTGCCCCATTCGAAACCGGCCACGCGCGTCAGGCGGGGGATGACTTCGATGTGCCAGTGATAGTGCGGCAGCGATTGCGTGTCGAAGGGTGCCGTGTGGATGATGTAGTTGTAGGACGGCTTATCCAGGGCCGATTCCAGCTTGAGCAGGATCGTCTTGAGTACGGTGCCCAGCTCATCCACTTCGATTTTCTGGATATTCTCATAATGGCTGTTGTGGGTCTTGGGCAAGATCCAGGTCTCGAATGGAAACCGGCTGGCATAGGGCGCGAAACTGACGAAGTTGGGTGTGTCGAGGACGACGCGCTTGTCAGTAGCCAATTCCTGATGGATCATGTCGCAGTAAATGCACCGGCCGCGGTAGTTGAAGAATTCGAGCGAGCCGGTCATCTCTTCCCACACGGAAATGGGCACAATCGGTGTGACGATCAGCTGCGAGTGCGTGTGCTCCAGCGTGGCCCCGGCGAGGGTGCCGACGTTCTTGAACAACATCCCATAAACCAGGCGCGGGTCTTTCTTGAGATCCACGAGCCGATCGCGATACACCCACAGGACCTCGCGGATATTCTCTTCCGAGAGGTTGGCCATGGTGGTCTCGTGAAACGGACACTCGATGATGACCTCGTGGGCGCCGACGCCGTTCATCTTGTCGTAAATGCCCTCGCCGCGCTTGTTCAGATCGCCTTCAATTTGCAGCGCGGGAAACTTATTGGGCACGACCCGCACGCGCCAGCCGCGCTCGTTCGGCCGAGTACCGCGATCGCGATACGCGATGATTTCATACGGCGTCTTGTCTTCCTGTCCTTCGCAGAAGGGACACAAGGTTCCGGTAGCGCTCGACGCTTCGCTCTTGGGCGCCACCGGACGCTTGGCTCGGTCGGTAGCAATGATCACCCAGCGACCGACGATAGGATCTTTCCGCAATTCCGGCATTGGCAAACTCCGGAGACGCTGTTCAGTGAAATTCGCGAAGGGAGGCATGACACTCTCACGGTTGATGAAAGGCACCACGGCATGGGAGCCCACCCTCTTTCAACAGCCTGAGAAACGGTTTTGCGTCCGTGCAACCCTGGTCTTACACATCCCACATAATCTGCTCGAAGTCCGGCGACGGGCAGGTCAGGCTAATGGCCCCTTCGCGTGGTGCCCGATCCCGGCTCTGGCCACCTTGCAGCATTTCGACAAAGAACTGGATTGGCTGCGCCACGCGCACTCCAAGCCGTTCAAATGGAATCGCGAGTTCCAGGACCTGGTCAATTCCCAGTTCCAAGGTGCCAATAGCCTGGCCCTCCTTGCGGAGCTGCGCACTCGCTTCCGATCCCCCTGGGTTCGCGATGAGCACTTCCGAACCGGGCGGTTCCACGAAGCCGATGCGTACCTCCTCGTACTCGGCCAGGGTGGTACGCACGGGATCTTCAAAATCCACCCGGATCAACAGCGCCTGGGGATTGAAACCAAAGTAGACATCCTTGATCGGCCCGGTCGTCACCATGGCCATCGTACCCCGTTCGCTTTGGCAGGTGTAGCGGCCAGCGCTGATCCACTCGAAAAAGGTCCGGCGCCCATTGATCTTCACATCCAGGAAGGCCCGGGGCAGCGAATGGATAGCGCGCTGGCCGCGGCGGCTGATCGGCCGAGCCAGATCCGCCGGCGGCGTATCTCCGAGCAACAGATAAACGTTTTGCAGATGTTTACGGAACAGATAATCGAACAACGCATCCTGGGCGCTGGAGTGGTCGTCGCCATACCACCAGAACCAGTCGCTGCCCTCGGCGATGTAGATCTCCTCCCAGGCCTGCCGCAGCCGATCCGGCGGAACGCGGTCTTGTTGCTCCCGCTCCCGCAGGTGCTCGCGCGTGCGGTGTAGGGCATCCCAGGCGGTGTTGTCCTCTTCGTGGCCGATCCAGATAGCGAAGTTGTGGTTGATCCAGCTGCCGGCGAACAGGCGTGGCAATGTATCGCGCGGCGGGTGCTTGTCCAGGAAGTCGCCCAAACGTACCGGTTGGATGTCGCGCGCCCGCGAACATCGGTCATACAGCGCCCGCAAGAACGGCACGCCGCCCCCCGGATAGTGCTCCCAACAGTTTTCGCCGTCGAGGATGACGCTGACCAGGGCCGGCTGGCCGCTATTGACCGCCTGGCCAATACTGCGCAGGTGATGCAGGAAGTCCTCGGCGGCCGCAACCGGTTCGCTGCGCTGGTAATGAAAGCCGATCATGTCGCTCAGGGCATGATCGCGAAAGACGATGCCCAGCTCGTGGCCTGCCTCGGCGACTTTGTACGGCCGATACATGCGATCGGGGTTGCGCACATGGCCGCGGCTATCCCGGCTCACAAAGCCCTGCGTGGAATGGCTCAGAATCTCCTCATCGGTGGCGATCCAGCGGATGCCGTGCTCAGCCAGCAACGGCAGCATGGCTTGGCAGACAGAGCCCTCGGACGGCCAGAGGCCGCGCGGAGCTCGGCCAAAAACCTGGGCATGCTGTTCCACAGCCCGGCGGAGCTGCACGGCCGCATCTTCGGGATAGCCGCCCGCATAGCGTGGCAGCTTGGCCTCGGGCTGCGCTTCGCGGGCCAGCTTCTTGTCAAACAACAATGGCAAGATCGGGTGGTAATACGGGGTCGTGGTCAGCTCGATCTGGCCATTCTCCTCAAGTTGCCGGTGCAAAGGCACGATGGCCCGGAGGATTTCTAGATGCTTGTCCAGAAGCTGATTCTTCTCGTCTTCCGTGAAATGACGGCCTTTGTCCAGGAACGCTTGCAGCTCCGGGTCGCGCTCGATGGCGAGGGGATGCACCCAGGCCAAATTGAACCACACTTGCAGATCACGCAGATCGCGCTCGGTGAATCGGCGCAGCGCCTCCGCGGCGGTATTACGGCCCCAGCCGCGGCGCAGGAGGAGCTCGGCGTAGCGCCGGTGCGGCCGGATCATGTGGTCCCAATGGGCCATAAAGAAATTGTCAAGCAGGTACAGGCTATCGCTTTCCGAGAGGCCATCGGCCGGCCGGCGTGAGAGGAGCAAAGCTCGATCGCTAGCACCGTGTTCGGTATAGGCCTGGAGCTGGAGCAGCAAGCTGGGCACCAGGTTGATGGTGCAGCGCATCTCCGGGAACTCGAGCAAGTGCAGCGCCATGCCGTAATAGTCCTTGACGCCGTGGAGCCGAACCCACGGCATCAAGTTTTCCCCAGCCACGTCATCGGGGTAATACGGCTGGTGTTGATGCCAGAAAAAAGCTAAGGCAATGTCCGCCATCCTCGTCCTCAGCCATCCGCCTTCCGCGATCCGCCGTCAGCCGCCTGCGATCAGCCTCAAGCGTCAAGCGAAGATCTCTTCCCTTCTGGCTCGCTCAACGCTGGCGGCTGACCGCTCTGTGCCTCATTATAAACTCCTCGGCCGTAGTTCGTAGTATAGCTTCTCGTATTCGGCCGCGCTACGGTCCCAAGACCAATCCTGGCGCATGCCGGTGCGCAGCAGGCGTTGCCAGCTGGCGGGATCGCCGCGGTAGAGCTCCAGAGCACGCTGGACGGCCGTTCTCAGGGCGTCGGGCGTGTATGCGACAAAGCAAAATCCCGTAGCCGTGCCCGCCGCCAGTGCTTCCGGAGTGGAGTCCTGAATGGTATCGGCCAGGCCGCCCGTGGCGCGCACCACCGGCACGGTACCGTACTTCAAGCTATACAACTGGTTGAGGCCAGACGGCTCGAACTGGCTGGGCATGAGAAAGATGTCCGCCCCGGCCTCGATCTGATGGGCCAGCGGCTCGTCGAAGCCAAAGGTCACCCCGATGCGCTGGGGAAACCGAGTGCGCAAATCCTGAAGCATCCAGTGATAGGCCGGTTCACCCTCGCCGAGCACCACGAACTGCACGTCCTGCTGCAAAATCGCCTCCGCCGAGCGGGCGACGAGATCCAGCCCTTTTTGCTCGACCAGCCGGGCCACCATGCCTAGGAGGGGAATTCTTGGCTCCTCGCTCAGCCCATAGCGCCTTTGCAAGGCTTTCTTACAGAGCGCCTTACCCTGCTCGACGGTATCCACGTCGTAATTGGCAGCCAGTTGTTTGTCCGTGACGGGGTTCCATACGCGATAATCCACACCGTTGACAATGCCGAACAGGCGATCGCGCCGCTCCGTCAGGACACCGTCGAGGCCCCAGCCATAATAGGGCGTCTGAATCTCGCGCGCATAGGTCGGGCTGACGGTGGTAATGGCGTCGGCGAAAACAATCCCGGCCTTAAGAAGGTTGAGCTGGCCATAAAACTCCAGTTGGTGATAGTTGAAGTACCTCCAATCCAGGCCGGTTACGGGAACTCCCTGGGCCGGAAATACTCCCTGATAGGCAATATTGTGAATGGTGAGTAAAGTCCGGAGGGAGGCGTAGCGCTGCCGTAGCGTCGGCTCGGCCTGCTGGCCGTAGACCTCGCGGAGGTAGACCGGCAACAGGCCCGTCTGCCAATCATTGGCGTGGAGCACGTCGGGCCAGTAGTCGAGCAACCGCATTGCTTCCAGCACTGCTCGACAGAAGAAGGTGTAGCGCTCCAGGTTATCCGGATAATCGCGCTTGTGGCCGCCCGACACGGTGAACTGATACAGTCCGCGTCCTTGCGCAGGCGCGTCCCGCTCGAAAAAGTCGGGTTGTGCCACCAAGTAGACCGGCACCTGGGCATCAGGCAACGTCGCGCGCCAGAGGGCGCCGGCCACAGTGCGATCACCGACGGGGACACTGAAACTGTGTCCGGTGGGTGTCAGCGGAATCCGGCCGGCGCGGGCGGCAGCATACAGCGGCAGGATGATGGCGCAGCTGTGTCCGCGCCGGGCCAGGGCGCGCGGAAGCGAGCCGGCGACGTCGGCCAAGCCACCCGTCTTGGCAAAGCCGACCACCTCGGAGGCGGCCAACAACAATTTGTACGGTGCGCCCTGCGTCATGGTCGTATGAGGCACATGGACCCCCGGTCCAGCGCGGCCCGGAGAGTGCCGCGTGCCCAACGCCTGAGGCACCACGGAGGTTGGGAATACCTTTCTAATGTTTCCGGCCGCTCTTGGCAACCTGTTTTGCCCTGGTTCAAAGGCAAGGAACAGCATTGTGGCGGGCACATTTGAACATGCCCGGGGGGGGACGCCAGTTTGAAAAATTGCGCCAACAAGACGTGATAGGGGCACGCATTTAGTTTGAGATTTTTTTGTTTACCAAGCAAGGTAGCCT
>JBGQLF010000737.1:0-5898 GCA_041499985.1 Gemmataceae bacterium | reverse complement strand
TGGTCTTCGGCTCGTATGATGAGACGCTTTACTGCCTTTCCTGGGGGGGTAAGGAGCTATGGCACTTCAAAGCGCAAGGGCCGGTCAACGGGGCGCCCGCGGTCGTGGGCAATCGTACGTTCGTTGCCGGCTGTGACAGCGCGCTGCACGTGCTCGATACGGTAAAGGGAGCCGAGCTGACCTCGGTGGACCTCGGCGGCCAATCCGGGGCCACCGCCGCGGTTCTCGGGGACGTCCTCTATGTGGGTACGATGAGCAACGAGGTGCTGGCCATTGACTGGAACAAAGGAGAGGTGTTGTGGCGTTTCGAGGCAGCCAAGCGGCGGCAGCCGTTTTATGCCTCCGCTGCCGTGACCGATCAGCTCGTGATTATCGGCAGCCGGGACCGCTGTGTCTACGCCCTGAATCGCCGGACCGGTAAGGAAGTCTGGAGCTACCTCACGGGGAGCCGCGTGGACAGCTCGCCTGTTGTGGTCGGTCCGCGCGTGTTTGCCGGGTCACTGGATGGCAACCTGTACGTGTTGGACCTTGGCAAAGGCACCGAGTTGAAGAGGTTCTCTCTGGGGAGTCCGATCTCGGGTTCCCCCGCCGTGGGCGACGGCTGCCTGATCGTGGGTACCAATGATGGGACCGTGTATTGTTTCGGAGCCAAGAAGTGAGTGGCACGGAGGCAGAGAGTTTTCACCGTCCCGTAGCGCCGACGTGGGATGCACCTGGATCCCTCCGGACGTCGGAGGCGGGCAGTTGGGGCAAATTATGGTGACCGCGGACGCAACTCAGGAAAAAACCGGCCTTGGCAACTATTTCGTAGCCAATTATCCGCCGTTCTCCTTCTGGAAGCCAGCTCACCTGGCCGAGGCGCAGGCGGTCCTCCAATCGCCTCCGCAGACGGCGACACCCCTGGGACTCTACCTGCATATCCCCTTCTGTCGCAAGCGATGCAAGTTTTGCTACTTCCGCGTGTACACCGACAAGAACGCGCGCGATGTCGAGACTTATCTCGATGCCCTGGCAAAGGAAGTCGAAATCTATAGCCGACTCCCCATCGTGGGCGGTCGGCCTCTGCACTACGTGTACTTCGGGGGCGGCACGCCTTCCTATTTGAGCGTTACGCAGCTGCGCCAACTCGTGGAGCGCTTGCAGCAAGCCCTGCCCTGGGATCGTGCCCAAGAAGTAACCTTTGAGTGTGAACCGGGAACGTTACAACAGCACAAGCTCGAAGCCTTGAAGGAGATCGGTGTCACTCGGCTCAGCCTTGGTATCGAGAACTTTAGCGACCAGATTCTGGAGGAAAACGGCCGCGCCCACCTCTCGGCGGAGATTTACCGGGCCTATGGCTGGGCGCGCGCGTTGCAATTCGATCAAATCAATATCGACTTGATTGCCGGCATGGTTGGCGAAACTTGGGACAATTGGCGTGAGTGCATCCGCCGGACGATTGAGCTGAATCCGGATAGTGTGACGATCTACCAGATGGAGCTGCCGTTCAACACGGTGTATTCGCAGCAGCTCCAGGTCGCGGGCAAGGACGAGCCTGCACCCCCGTTGGTAGCCGACTGGCCCACGAAACGAGCCTGGGTAGACTACGCCTTCGATGAGCTGGCCAGCGCCGGCTACGAGGTGTCCAGTGCCTACACGCTCGTGAAGGACCGAGCCCGCTGCCGTTTCGTGTACCGCGATAGCCTTTGGCACGGCGCCGACATGTTCGGCACCGGTGTGGCATCGTTCGGACACGTCAACGGCGTGCATGTGCAGAATGTCGATTCCTGGGAGCAGTATGTTGGGTTGCTCGAGAAAGGCGAGCTGCCTCTCGGCCGCGCCCTGCCGGTACAACCGCGCGAACTCCTGATTCGGGAAATGATCCTCCAGCTCAAGACCGGCCGGCTCGAACGGGAGTACTTCGAGCGCAAATTCGGTACGGACATCTTTCACGACTTCGCAGAGGGCTTTGGCCTTCTCGCGGAAGCAGGCTACTTGACGCCAGTGGCTGGCCGAGTCGAACTGACACGAACCGGACTCCTGCAAGTGGATCGACTCTTGCCGGCCTTCTTTGATCCGCAGCATCGGGGCAGCCGCTATACTTGAGATCGCGAAAGAGGTGAAACGAATGAGCGCCCGCGGTGTGCAGCGGCCTGGCGATCCCTCAAGCCTCGCACCCCCCCGATTGTTACCGTCCTCAAACCCCAATTGCCCCCGCCAGCGTGGCCGGAGGCCCTGCCTAGGGTTGAACCTCTCCCATGAACATCCCTGCCAACATGGCCGGCCCCAACCTGCCGACACTCTTCGCTCTGTTTCTTGGGGCCGACGACATGCCCGAGTACGAGCTGGTGTCCCCGGACGAAGTTCCGCCCCCCTACCATGACCTTCTCGTGCATGAACACCATATGACCGTCACGGTCGAGGCCCATCACGGCGACCTGGTCGACGTCCGCATCCTCGAGCGCCGGCAGGAAGACGACTGGTACGCGCGCAAGATCCTGCTCACGCTTCAGGGTAGCGGACGCGTGGTCCAATTTGGGATCATGCGGGTACACTTCCACTACTGTAGCGCCGGGGTGCGGGACGAGATCGTTGCCGGTCAGACTCCTCTGGGCCGCATCTTGATTCAGCACAATGTCCTACGCCGCATCGAGCCAACCGGCTACTTGCGAGTTCTGCCGGGACCGGCCATGATGATGTGGTTTGGCATCCCGCATGTACAGCCCACCTACGGCCGGCTCGCACTGATTTATTGCGATGCGATGCCGGCCGTGGAACTGCTGGAGATTGTAGCGCCCGAGGAAACGACCCCGGAGGATTCGCGATGACGCGCCGCCTGCTTGTGGTTGTGGTGTTGCTGCTCCTCCCGCTCGGCTGCGCGGAGGGCCAAAAGCCGACGCCGCTCAAGAGGTCCGGGCCGACTGCCTCCCCACCGGCGGAGCGCAGGGTCGAGGACCAGAAGGACAAGCCCCCGGCGCCGGATGAAGACAAACCGAAGCCCCAGGACAAAGGGCCGAGGTGAGATGGCGACCAGGGCGGGCGGTGCCTAGAATGCGTCGTGGGATGATCGACGTCCCTCAGACGCCAGCAGACTCCCCCCGCGTTGGGGCACGGTCTCCGGACCCTGCTCGCGTTGTGGCGTGGTCTCCGGACCGTGCCCCTTAGCTGGACCGCAGGTCTCCCATTTTGCACCGGCGAAGGAGACCTGCGGTCCGGCCGGGTGGCGTGGTCGGGAGACCACGCCACAACGGACTGGGTGGTGTGGTCGGGAGACCACGCCACAACGGACGGATTGGGCAATCCGTCCTACAAGCGTGGAGATCCCTGTGTCGGATGCGATTCCCGAATCCTCCCCTGCGGAAAAGCCGGCTCCTTCCCGCCCTGAGGGAAAAAAGCCGTTTGGCCTGGTCCAGTGGCTGGTGGTGATCGTGGCGGCCATCGGGTTCCTGTTCGACACGTATGAATTGCTGATGACGCCTTTGGTTCTGGCTCCCGCGCTGTCGGAGCTGTTGCGGGTGCCGGCCAATCACCCCGAGGTGACGGCGTGGGTCGGCCGGGTGCTCTGGATGACCGCTCTGTGCGGGGGAGTCTTCGGCCTCCTGGGCGGCTGGCTGATCGACCGCCTGGGCCGCAAATCCGTGATGGTGGGCAGTATCTTTGTCTACTCCCTCTCACCGGTCCTGGCGGGCCTCAGCACCGAGCTCGGCTGGCTGATCTTCTTCCGCTGCACCACTTTCGTCGGGGTCTGCGTGGAATTCGTCGCAGCTGTCACCTGGCTGTCCGAACTATTCCCCGATAAACGCCAGCGTGAGCTGGTGGTGGGTTGGACCCAGGCGTTCGCCAGCGTCGGCGGGCTGCTGGTCACCGGCGTCAGCTCTGGCATTGGCTCCCTGATCCAGAACAACGTGCTGCCCACGCTGCCCGTGGGCGATCCCGGCAACGCCGCCTGGCGTTTCACTCTGATGACCGGGCTGATCCCCGCGCTGCCGATCGCTTTGCTTCTGCCATTCGTCCCGGAATCGGCGGTTTGGCTGGAGCGGAAGCGCGCCGGGACGCTGAAACGGCCGCGGTTTGGCGAGATCTTCGCGCCCGCCCTGTTGCGGACGACCCTGGTGGGCACCGTCCTGAGCGCCTGCGCCTACGCCGCCGCGTTCGGGACCTTGCAGGTAACGGTGGCCCAAGGCGTGCCTGGCCTGCCCGACCTGGCGGAAGCCCGTGCCGAGATGATGCCCTCTATCAAGGCGAACCTGGCCCTGCAGAAGGAGCTGCAAGAGCTGCCCAAGAACTCGCCGGAGCATGCAGAAAAGCAAAAGCAGCTCAACGACAACCTGAAAAAAATCGGCAAGATCAACAAGGACCAGATCCAGCCGCGTCGGGAGCAGGTGCAGCTGGTGCAGGAGGTGGGCGGCCTGGCCGGGCGGATCCTGCTGGCCCTGGGCCTGGTGTTCATCGCCAGCAAGCGGCTGCTGCTGTGGCTGTTCCAGGTGCCCGGCCTGCTGATCATCCCGCTGGTTTGGTTCTGGGTGTTCCAGAATCAACCCCAGTATTTCAGCATGGGGGTGTTCCTGGCCGGCGCTTGCATCGTCGCCCAGTTCTCATACTTCGGCGAGTATTTACCCAAGGCGTTCCCGATTCACCTGCGCGGGACGGGTGGTGCTTTTGCCACCAACGTGGGCGGACGGATGATCGGCACGTCGGCGGCGTTCTTGACCACGGGCGTCATCGCTCCGCTGCTCACAGGGTGGACCGGCGGGGGACCCGTCACGCCGGAGAAAGTGGCCTTTGCGGCCGGCGTGACGGGACTCCTGGTCTTCGGCGTGGGCTTCCTCGTCAGCTTTTTCCTGCCCGAGCCGCCGCAGACTTGAAGGGGAGGCAGCCGGTCGTTAGACTCACACGCAAGGCGACGCGGAGATCAGGAGAAGAGGTCCGTCAATGACGCCGAAAGGCGTTGAGCACGCGTCGATCACCGCTGGTGCCGCGGGCGATGCCGAAGTCAGTGACGCCGAAAGGCGCTTCCGGAAATCTCCGTGTCGTCTTTTTCCCGACGTATCCGCGTCGCCCACCGAGGTGGTTTTCCCTGTGACGCTACCGACGGGCACAGTTCGGATTGCCTACATCACCGCCGGTGCGGCCGGGAACTTCTGCGGCTCCTGTATGCACGACAATACTCTCGTGGCGGCGCTGACTGCCCTGGGCCACGATGCGCTCTTGATCCCGACCTACACGCCCATTCGCACCGACGAACCGGATATGAGCCAGCAGCGCGTCTTCTTCGGCGGCATCAACGTCTACCTCCAGCAGAAGCTCTCGCTCTTTCGTCATACGCCCTGGACGCTGGATCGCGTCCTGGATGCACCGGGATTGCTGCGTTGGGTGTCGCGCTTCGCGGTTCGGACGCAGGCGGCGGACCTCGGCGAGTTGACGCTTTCCATGCTCCAGGGTGAGCTTGGCCGGCAGCGCAAAGAAGTGGACAAGCTGGTCCAATGGTTGGCCGCGGATGTCCAGCCGGAGATCGTCAACCTGACCAACATGCTGCTGTCCGGCATGATCCCGGAGCTCAAACGCCGGCTGACTGCTCCCGTGCTGGCTACGCTCCAGGGCGATGATATCTTCCTTGAGGCGCTTCCGGAGCCTCACCGAAGCAAGGCACTCCAGCTGATCCGCGCCCATTGCACCAGCGTGGACGGCTTTATTGCCACGAGTGCTTACTATGCCGACTTCATGGCAGGTTACTTTGGAATCCCCCGGACGCGCATCCACGTGATTCATCCGGGCCTGAGCCTCGCAGGCCACGGCGGTCCTCGTCCCCCGTCTGCCAACGGCACGCTCCGAATTGGATACTTCGCCCGCATCTGCCCCGAGAAGGGTTTGCATGTGCTCGCGGAGGCATTTCGTATCTTACGGCAAACGCCGGGAACC
>JBGQLF010000736.1:0-5905 GCA_041499985.1 Gemmataceae bacterium | reverse complement strand
CGAATACACGGAGAAGCGGGGCCTGGAAACGCGGCCCGATGCAGGCGTGGCGGTTGCGGAACCTCTTCTCGTCAAGACCGAGGCCGAGCCAGCCACCGAAACCTTCCTCGAAATCATCGACCGCGCGAGCGGCAATCGCGTCGTCACCGTCATCGAATTCCTCAGCCCGAGCAACAAATCCCCCGGCCCGAACCGCGAGCAGTACCTGCGCAAGCAGAACGATCTCTGCATTTCGGACACCAACCTGGTCGAGATCGACCTGAACCGCTTCGGCACCCATACGTTGGCGTTCCCATTGGCGCACCTCAAGCCCCAGGGACGCACGCCGTACATGGCCTGCGTCCGGCGAGCAACCCGGCGCGGCGTGGCGGAAGTCTACCCGATGCCGCTGTGGGAACGCCTGCCGATCGTGAAGGTCCCGCTCCGGCCGGACGACGCCGACGTGACGCTGGACTTGCAGGCGCTGGTCGAGCAGTGCTACCGCAACGGCGCTTACGAAGGCACGCTCAACTACGCCGCCGACCCCGACCCGCCGCTGTTCGGCGCGGACGAGAATTGGGCCGCCGAGTGGCTGCACGAGAAGGGGCTGCGGCCCCACAAAAAGCCGCCACGGCGCAAAGGCAAGCCGAAGTCGCGCTCATGATGCCATCCTCCGTGCGGAGCCGCGTTCAGAAGAGAAGACGAAATTCGAGTCGGTAAATGTCTTTGTACCAGGTGTCCCCCGTGAGCGCCCGGCCGTAGCCGGTGTAGATGCTGGCCCGGTTGCCGAAGCCGAGGCGCAGCCCCAGCTTGACATTGACGATCGTCTGGCCCGTGGCATCCTCGACGATCGCGGTCCCCGCCGCAGACCGCAGGGATTCTTTGCCGTTGAGGACGGTCCAGCCCACCACCTCCGCCACAGGCGTAAGCCACCAGTTGTTGGCGCGGTGTTCGCCATAACTGACACCGATACCGTAACGAATGATGTCGCCGGCGAAATCCGTGCCGCCGATCGGGATCCAGTAGCGCAGCTCGCTCTCGATATGCAGCTGCTCGCTCACGCGCTGGAAGACGAGCAGGCCAGGCTCCAGGCTGACATGATCCGTGCCCAGGCCGCGGGAGCCATCCCCGGTCGGCGCGTACGTGCGCAACTGGACGGAAGCAACCAAATCTTCCCGCGAAACGAAGGCGTACTTGAAGCCGGCATTGAGGTCGCCGAAGCCGTTGGCGTTGCGGTTGATTTCCGGGTTGATGAAGCGGTAGGGGCTCTCCACGAAGCTGGAGAAGCGGGGCGTAAACGCCCATTCGAGATAGCTGGTCAGTTCCTGGTAATCGACGTTGCTTTCGGGCACCGGCAGCCCGCGGCCGGTGGCGCCGCCCTTGGGATAAAAGAACTCGGCACGCGTCGGTCGCCGATTGTCGTAGGCGGCGTCGAAGCGGAGGCGGAACTGGCTGGCGGGGATGGCGGAGTCGATGTAGCCGACGCTGCTTTCCACCACAGCAGGGCCACTGTCCGTGCTACTCTCTGCGGCGGGGGCGGGAGTGGTGCTGGCCGTCGCTTCCGGCAGGGGCTGCGCTTGTCCGTATACCCAGGAAGCGGTGAGCACCTGCCAGGCTACGATGGTGAGCAGGCCCCAACCCGCGGGATATCTTCGCAAGCGAAGGTGCATGGCTTCCTCCCTGAAGACCATGGAATGTATTCCGGTCGTCTTCCTTATCGAGCCCGGCTCTGCGGTGCATGCAGCCAATGCAGCGCTTCCTGGAGAGAGCAGAGTTGCGGAGGAACCGCGCAAGCCATAGAAACGGCAAGTCCAGTCCCTGCGTCCCCCTTCCAGCAGCGGCGTACCTCCTTGGCCGTGACTTACTGGCGTCCACCAGTCCCCTTGGGGTCGCGCTCGCGCAGCTGCTTGGTGAACTCCTCGTGCGCCCGGGTGAACCGGGCAGCCGCGTCTGGCTCGCCCAGCTTGCCCAGGAGGGCGATCAGGCGCCGGTATTGGTCGTGCAGGATCGCCTGGTAGCTGGGATGGTCGGGGTTGGAATGGAGGGCCGCATGGAGGCGTTCGATCGCGGCTTCCAGATGCGGGCGGGCTTCGCGCAGTTCCTGGTATTGCAGGAGCAGCCAGCCCAAATTGCCCTGGGCGACTCCCAGCCCGCCTTGGTAGTCGGCCACATCCGGGAACTGGGCGACTAACGGATCGAACAGCTCCCAGGCATGGCGCCAGGCCTGCTCCGCCGCCGCCAGTTCCCGGCGCCGTGCCAAGACGGCCCCCAGGCTGTTGTAGGTATTGGCCTGTTCCTTGCGGTACACGGGGATGTTCGGAAAATCGGCCACCAGCCGATCCAACCGGGCCAGGGCTTGGCGATAGTCGTTCTCCGCATCTTGGTCGCGCCCTCGGCTGCCCACGAGAATGCCGCGATTGCTGTAGCTGACGGCCAGTTCCAGCGCATAGTCCGGATCGGCGGGGAATTTCTCGACCAGGGTTTGCAAGTCCGCAATGGCCTGGCCATAGATTTCCTCCGCGGTCTGGGACCGCTGGTTGGCCCGCAACACGGGACCCAGGTTGAGATAGGTGCGCGCACGATGCTGCCGGTAGGAAGGTACTTCCGGGAACTCGCGTACCAGATCTTCCAGAATGGCCAGCGCTTCGGTAAAGGCTTGCTCCGCGTCTTTCGTGGAACCGGTGTCCTTGAGCAGAATGCCCAGGTTAGAGTGGCTGCGGGCGAGGTCCTGGCGATACGCAGGTTCCTGGGGAAATTCCGCCACCAGCCGCTGCTGGAGATCCCGTGCTCGGCCGTACGCTTCCCGGGCCCGCGGAGGCTCGCGCGTAGTGCGCAGCAGCTCGCCCAGCCAGTTATAGCTGTCGGCCAGCTGTTGGCGGTACTCGGCCACGGCCGGGAAGTCCGCGGCGAGCTGACCGAGCAGAGCGATCGCCTGCTCATACGCCGCCTTGGCTTCGTCATGCTGCCGCAGTTTCCGCAAGAGGTCCGCCATCCGCTGGTAAGCCAGGCCGGTTTCCTTGCGCACGGACGGGTCGTTGCTCTTCTCGTTCAGGAATGCCTGGTAATGGTGCAACGCTTGTTCCAGCAAAGCGTGCTGTTTCTTCTCCATGCGCGGCTCCGAGGCCAACTGCTCGCTGGCGACTTCCGTCAACAGCTGATCGACGGCCTGGCGCGCCCGCTGAAAATTCCGTTCCGCCCGCTGAAGGTTCTCTGCGGCGCGATTCCGTTCCGTCGTGACGCGCACACTGTACCAGAAGCCGCCCGCCAGCAAGCTTGCCAGCGCCAGGCCACTGACGAGGACCAGGGCCGCCACGGCGGGTCGGCGTTTGGCCCACTTGAGGCCGCGCTCCCACAGACTCGCTGGGCGCGCTTGAATTGGCTCGCCCGCGAGAAAACACTCGCAATCGTGCGCGAACGCCTCGGCCGTGGGGTAGCGCTTGCGGGGATCCTTTTCCAGGCACTTCAGGCAAATCGTCTCCAGATCGCGCGGCAGCTTCGGCTGCAACCGTGTCGGCGGCACGGGCTCATCGTGCAGCACGCGGAGCACCGTATACATCGGCGTCTCACCCAGAAAGGGCGGCCGGCCTGTCAGCAGCTCGTAGAGGATCGCCCCCAGGGCATAAACATCCGTGGCGGGGCCAACATCCTTGCTCTGGCCCGCAGCCTGTTCGGGAGCCATATAGCTGGGCGTGCCCAGGATATCCCCGGATTGCGTCTGGCCCGCCTGACTATCCAGCTGCTTGGCCAGACCGAAGTCCGTGACCTTGGGAATGGCATGGATCCACGAAGGACACGAAGCCTCACGGAGGGATCCCGCCTCCCTCCCTCGTTCCTGGGGCACTCTCGTGTCCTTCGTGGATGAATTCTGGAGGAGAATATTACCTGGCTTCAGATCGCGGTGAATGATGCCGTGTTGGTGGGCATAGTGCATCGCATGCGCCAAGGTAGCCACCAGCTGGGCCGCCGGACGGACGGGTTGCGGCTTGCCGGCGATCTGCTTGTCCAGGCTGCCCCCATCGACGAATTCGAGCGAAAAGTACGGCCGTCCCTCCTGCTTTCCGATCTCGTAGATCTGCACGATGTTGGCATGCTGCAAGCGGGCCACCGCCTCGGCCTCGGCTCGAAACCGAGCGATCCCTTTCGTGCCTGCATGGGCGCCGGCCGAGATCATCTTGAGCGCGACGATGCGGTTGAGGCTCAATTGCCGCGCCAGATACACGACGCCCATGCCCCCGCGTCCCAGCTCGCGCAAGATCTCGTAGCCGGCCACGGTGGGACCCTCACGCGACGCCAGACGCTGCACTTCCGCAGCCAAGGAGAAGTCCCCGGCATTCGCAGGTGGGAGAGTCCCATCACCAGCCCTAAGAGCCGCAGGATCCTGAGCCACCGTGGCTCTCGGATCCTCCGGCAGCACCGGTGCCAAATCGACGGTCCTGTCCTCCTGGTTGCGTTCGCTCATGTCGGGCCTCTCGCGAGGGCAAGATGGGGATGACTGCCCCAGGAATAGCTCGGAATGGATGCATTATGGACAAGCCTGGAGGCGATATTCAAACACATTCCACCAACCGCAGAGCTACATCCCGGACAAACCCCTGGCCTTCCCGCGCTGGCACGACATACCCCGCCAAATCATCCGGAAGGCGAGACGGTGATTGTGCATCCCGAAAGTAGCATCCCGTGTCACGCACGGGCGCCCCGCCGACTCCGGCTGGAAAACCGCTGCGGAGCGGGCTCGTGGAAAGTACGTCGCCGCATAGTTCCCCAAATCCACAAGAGCAGTCTTGACGGCGCGACGACTTGAGCCGAGAATAATGGAACTGACTGGTCAGTCCGCTTTAATGAGTGGGATACTGTCTTCGGTCAGTTCGGTGCCCTCCTAGGGACTTTGGTCCGCTGCGCGCCCGACCAGCCGAGATAGCCCGTAGCTGCCTGGTGACGTCATCTTTGGAGAACGGCGATGAACGTTTCTTCTCTACACCCAAATACAGCAAGACCCGCCCCGGAGGAGAGCGGCTTTCCCTGGCACCGCAGCTGTCGCCTCCTGGTCGGCTTCCTGGCCCCGCTCCTGGCGGTGATCCTGGTTGCCGGCTGCTCTCAGACGCCGCCTGCGGCCGATAAGAAAGCGATCGAGGTCGTCGTCACCACACCCATCAACGGGGAAGTGACGGATTATCAGGACTTTACGGGTCGTTTGGACGCGCTCAAGACCGTCGATATCCGAGCCCGCGTCTCCGGTTTCGTAGTGGGGGCCCCCTTCAAGGAAGGCGATCTGGTGCATGAGGGAGATCTCTTGTTCGAGATTGACGCCCGGCCGTACCGGGCCAACCTGAACCAATCCGTGGCCAATCTCAAGCTGGCGGAGGCGGACCGCAACCTTCAGGAGAAAAACGTCTACCGCGCCAAGCAGATGATTACTAGTCGTAGCATCGCCCGAGAGGATTACGACCAGATGGTAGCCACCCACGAAAAGGCGGGGGCGACGGTTGTGTCGATGCAGGCGGCACGGGATCTGTCCCAGCTTTACCTGGACTACACACGAGTGACCGCCCCTCTCACCGGCCGGATCAGCCGGAGGTTCGTGGACCCGGGCAACCTCGTCAACGCGGACAACACGATCCTCACAACGATGGTAAGCGATGACCAGTTGTACGCCTACTTTGATGTGGACGAACGGACCTACCTGGACCTCTTGGGATCGTCGGCCATGCCGGGGCAGAATTCCTGGTCGTCGGGGGTACAGTTTCCCGTGCTGATGCGGCTGGCCAATGAGGACAAGTTCTCGCGCAGTGGCACCATCAACTTCATCGATAACCGGGTGAGCGCCAACACCGGCACGATCCGTATGCGCGGCGTCTTCGAGAATCCCGCCGGCTTACTCAAGTCGGGCCTGTTTGTGCGCATTCGCATGCCGATTGGCACCCCCTAT
>JBGQLF010000735.1:0-5906 GCA_041499985.1 Gemmataceae bacterium | reverse complement strand
TGGTGGTCCTGGCAACTGCCAGCCAGACTCCGCCGGCGAGTTCTTCCTCCCCGGCTCAAAAGATCGAAGAGAATGCACCGCGGCTGCTCAATCGCATCGACCGGGAGATGGACCAGATTATCGATCGGTTCATTGATTATGACCTCGGCCGGCTCCAGGGGGCGGACGCACAGCGTGCTCTACTCGAGTTCAACCGCCTGGATGTCCGTGCCGTCCCGGCCCTGGTGCGTGGCCTGAACCGAGCGGCCAACGAACGGGGTAGCTGTCCCGCCATCGTGATCGCCAACCGGCTCCGCGAGTTGCTGAGCTTCACCGAGGATCCTCGCGTTATCGACGAGGGGCTGAAGACCCTCGGGGCCGGCGTCACGCAGTCGCCGCACCTGGGCACGCTTCAGGGAGTGCGCGACGAATTGCTGGTGCGCAAAATCCTGATCGAGCAAGGTAAGCTGGCCTCGGTGCGGGTCCGGGATACCCTTGTCCGTCAGCTGTCCAACAAGAATGAGGCACTGCTGAAGGAGGCACTGAAAGACCCGCGCTCGAATGTCCGCTTTGCCGCCGCCCGCGTCGTGGGCAGCCGCGACCTGCCCCTGGGCGACGAGCTGATCGACCTGCTGAATGACGACAACCCCGAGGTGCGCCAGACGGCGCAGCAGGCACTCATGCGCCTCAGCCGGGGCCTCGACCTCGGGCCCGATCGCAAAGCCGATGAGGGCGCGCGTTCGGAGGCGGTCGCGCAGTGGCGACTCTGGTGGGAGGCTGCTCGGCTCGGGCAGGAGCTCCGCAGCGCTTCGGGGCCCAAGCAAGAGGAACTCCTGAGTCAGCTTCGCGACAGCAAGGGGGCCTACTACACGCAAGCTCTGGCCGATGCCATCCCCCAGCTAACCGGTTCCCTTCGGACCAAGGCCCGCGATGCCCTGGCGGACCGGCTGCAACGGATGACTGCCAACACGTTGCGGGACAAGCTTCAAGACGACAATGCCGAAGTCCGCCGGGCCGCGGCCCTCGCTTGTGCGCTCAAGGGGGAAAAGGCTCACGTTCCAGATCTCATCGCCTTGCTCGACGATCCGGAAAGTCTCGTTGTCCGGGCGGCCCACTCCGCGCTCAAGAGTTTGAGCGGCCAGGACCTGGGTCCGATGGCCAATGCCACACCCACGGAGCGGGCCGAAGCCGTGCGGCACTGGCGCGCCTGGTGGGACAAGCAGGGTAAGCGTTGACATGAAGCTGCGCTCCTGGGCTGCCCTGCTCCTGTTTATCGGCTTCCTCGCCGCGGTCCAGCTGTTTTCTCCGCGCTGGTACGTCCAGCACGAGCCTGCCAATGCTGTACTGTCCGAAACAGTCCTCCAGCCGAGGGAGGTCGAGGGCTCTGTTCGGGATAATCGGGGCCCGGTGATGGGTGCGCGGATCCGCTACCAGGCCGAAGCCGCATCCGTACTGAGCGATACCAACGGTTACTTCCGTCTGCCACCGGCGCGGCAGAATGTCCGGCGCGTGACCGCCTGGAAGGAAGGCTATCTCATCGCGGGTGCCGCGTTGGAGCAGCGGCCGTTGGTGCTCACGTTGACCCCCTTGCCAGCTGAGGATGCGGTCGACTATCATTGGATCGATCCGTCCCCCCATGATGCGCAGCGTCAGAATTGCGGCAACTGTCACGATGAAATCTATCGTGAATGGTCGGCCAGCGGCCACGCCCGCTCGATCCGCAACCGCCGTTTCCTCAACTTGTATGACGGCAGCGATTGGCAAGGCCGGCCGGGGGTGGGCTGGAATCTACTCGCCGAGCACCCGCATGGAGCCGGGGTGTGTACAGCTTGCCATGCCCCCACGGTACCCTTCGCGGATGCCGCCTATTTTGACCTCCGCCAGGCGCGCGGGACCGCGCTGCGGGGGGTTCACTGCGACTATTGTCACAAGATCGCGGAGGTGACGAATGATCGCATCGGCTTGACGCATGGCCGTTTTGGCCTACAACTGCTGCGGCCGGCGACCGGTCAGCTCTTTTTTGGTCCGCTCGACGACGTCGACCGCGGGGAAGAAACCTTTTCCGCGCTGTACCGCGATAGTCGTTACTGCGCCTCCTGTCATGAAGGAACCGTTTTCGGCGTTCCTGTCTACAGCACCTACAGCGAATGGTTAGAGAGCCGGGCCCGCCAACACGGCAAGCAATGCCAATCCTGCCACATGGCCCCCAGCGGGACACTGTCCAACATCGCGCCCGGCAGAGGTGGGATACCGCGGGATCCCGCGACGCTGGCCAACCATCGCTTTTTTGCAGGGAGCCAGGCGGAGATGCTGCGCCGGTGTTTACATGTTTCCGTCGAGCTTACCGCGGGCAACAACCTGCGCGGTGAGGTCGAAGTGCAGGCTGGGGACGTCGGCCATCGCGTGCCGACTGGCTTTGTCGATCGCAACTTGGTACTCGTGCTGGAAGCTTTGGATGTTGCGGGAGAGCGTCTGCCCGCGCGCTCCGGACCGGCGCTCCCGCCGCTGGTAGGGCCGCAGTTGGCCGGCTTGCCCGGCAGGCTCTACGCCAAGCAATTGACGGACTTCGAGGGGCACGCGCCCGTTCCATTCTGGCGTGCCCGGCCCGAAGTCACCGACACGCGGCTCAGCCCGGATCGGCCGGACCGGACCGTGTTCGAGTTCCCGGCTGAGACAGTTCGTGTGAGCTTGCGGCTGCTGTACCGACGTTTTTGGCCGCAAGTGGCGGAAGCGAAAGGCTGGCCGGACGACGAAATCCGCATCGTGGATGAGGTCCTCGAGATCAGACCTGGCGAACGCCGGCGCTGGTCGTTTCAACATCATTAACCCAGCATCAGAGAAAATACATGAGCCCGACGCGCAAGCGAGGGAAGCCGCTTCCCTCGCTTGCGCGTCGGGCTCACATGGGTGGCGGCGAACTTCCGCCACGCGGCACTGATTCGTTTCGCGGAATCGCTTCTCTTGGTATCGCCGCGTTCTTCGTGCAATCCGTTAAAGTCGTTCCGGGCGCTTTCCGATACTAGCCAATAACTCGGCACCGGTCCGGAGCAAACCCTCCGTCGAACCGGAGAGGGGTGGGGGGAGTCCCTGAACCGGGGAAACCCTCGCGGGGGACAGTGCCCTGAGCAGCAGGGGAAAGCCGGACGGGCAGGAAAACGGCGGGCTTCGAGAACCCAGCAGGAAGGGGTGTGCGGGATGGGAAAGGTACGGACCGTGTTGCTGATTGCCAGCACCGTCTTGGCACCGTTGGCGGTCAGCGGCTGCTACCCGGGCTCGTTTACGAATTTCCTCGTACCAGTTCCAATACCACCCTGGGTCACCGAGCGCATGGAAGAGAAGTACTGCTACCGGAACGATTCGCGTACGCCGATCATGCCGCCCATCCGCGAAGGCTATCCGCCGCCGCTGTGTGAAGATCCGCCGGACGATGCCATGGTTATTCGCGCCATGCCGCACGTCACTCGCGGCGTACCCTATTTCTACGAAGAATTCCGTGACAATCTGCAAATCGTCAAGGAACGGCTGGTGGATAAGATCGATCCGCCGCGATTCTACCCGCTCGTCGGCCCGGCGCAGCTGCACCACTGCCACTGGAAATGCACCATCTATTACGTCGAGACTGTCGACTCGGGCTATCCCTTCCCGTTCCAGTGCAAGCGGCCCCGCGTCGAAGTGGTCTACATCGACCGGGACCACTTGCACCTGTATGCGGGCACCAACCAGGCGCTGCAACAGACCTACACGCAGGAAACCACGGGATATTAAGGCCGCGCGTCACCTGGAACCGACTCGGATACGTCCGAAGTCCCTCTGCCGACTGGCCGCAGAAGCGTTTTCCAAACTCCCGACAGGGAAGCCGGGAGCCGCGAAGCGGATGGGGCGCCCGGTCGTCTGCGGTCTCTAGGGGGCATGTCTTCCCGACAGGAAAGAGATCCGACTCATGAAACGAGCTTTCATCAGGTCAGCCCTTCGAAGAGCCGGCTGGACGCTGGCTGCGGCCGGGACCGTGGGTCTGAGCAGCGTAGCCATGGCGCAGATCGCTTCTCCCTTCCAGCGAGGGACCCGAGAGCCCTCGGCCGCGGTCCGCACTGCGGCAACCACGGCTTGGCTTACGGAAAACTACGCGCGCTTGGTGGAGATGCGGGTCGAATTGGCCTGGCTGGCGGATCCGACGACGTTTCCCTACCGGCTCGGCGCTCATGTGAGCAACCTGGCCGTGGAGGTGCGCGGTTATGTGCCCAATGACTCGGTCCGGCAGCACGCCCTGCGGCTGGCCCGGGAGGAAACCGGTCTGGAGATCGTCGATGCCCTCCGGATCCAGCCGCGCCTGCCGCTGCATTCGACGACGCGTCCCCTGGAGGCGCTTCAGCGGGATGCCCAGCAGGCTTTGAAGGAAACCTTTCCGCACTTTGGCCGCGGTCTTGGGGTGCTGGCCCAGGCGAATGGAACCGTCACCGTAACTGGCATCGTCAGTTGTTATGAGGAAAAGCTGGGCGTCAGTCAACGGCTAGCGCGCGTGAGCGGCTGCACAAGTGTGGTCAACAACATCGGTGTCCAGCCGGTCCAGAATGGAGAGCGGTTGTATACGCGCGTTACCGCTAACGGCAAGCTGCTGGTTCCTTACGAGGAGGCACCGGCGGAGACGCCACCACAGGCAGCCAGCGCCAGCGGTGTTCCCCAGGACGAACGCACATCCCAGATCATTCAACCGGTTGCTCATGCGGTTCCGCCAGAACCGCCCCTGGAGCTGCCCGCGCCGGCCGTCGTGGCCCCTGTCGAGAGAGCACCGGTTGGCGCCGTAGCGCAGCCTGGCGTGGTACTTGTGCCCAGCCCTGGACCGCGAGAGGCGACTGTCGTGCTCGTGCCGGGTACGCTCCCGCCGCCGCAGCCAAGCATGACGTTTCCGACCACGGCCAAGGCGCCTGCGCCGATGCCCACGCCTCCGAAGGAAGCGACTCCGCCTCCTCCGATGCACTTCTACCAGACGCAATGGCGCCGGCCGGAAGTACCGTCTATCTCCGCGCCCAACGTGATGCCCATGCCCTCCGCTCAGGCCGAGGTCCCCGTGGCGACGTCGGCCAGTGGAGAACCCGCGGTGCGTGCGGCCGGTACACCCTCTGTGTCCAACGGTGTGGTGCTCGCGGAAGCAGCTGAGCCAGCCCCGAAGGTGGTAGTGCAGCCAACCGTCGCAACTCCACCGCCGACCCGGTCATCATCGCCCCAGCAACCGATCGTGACCACGGGCGTCATCTTGATCGAGACGCTGGAGCCAACACCGCCGGTCCAGGCGCGGGCAGACGTTTCGCTTCCTGGCCAGACTCCGGTCCAAGCTCCAGCGCCGGGACTCCTGCCAGCCCCGGCTTCGCCTACGGTGCAAGCGCCGGTGGAAGTTCCACCGCCGAGCCAGGCACGGGCTCCGCTAGCGCCTCCAGTTCAGGCACCTGTGCCAACTCCATCACCGATCCGGATGTCAGCGTCCGTGCCGCCTCCGGTCCAAGCACGCGTGGAAACTTCGCTGCCTATCCAGGCACCCGCGCCCGTACCGCCCCCGGTCCAGGTACCGGTACAAACTCCATCCCCGATCCGGATGCCGGTGCGGGATCCGATCGAAGTCCGTTTGAAGCAGCGCATCGAGGCAGCCTGCGGCACTGCGGTACGAGATGTGGAGGTAGTACTCCAGTCGGCGACCCAGGTCTTGGTTCGCCTGAAGGCTCGCAGCGACAGCGAGGGTGAACGCCTCTCGGCCAAGGTGTTCCTGTTGCCCGAACTGGGGCCTTACCAGGTTTCGCTGGATGTGCAAGTCGTGCCGTAGCGGATTGCGGATTGCAGACGTGGGGATTGAGCCTTGGCGGCCCCCCGGCCCACAAACCACAGCCCATAGCCGCCCACCCACCACCCCCCCAACGGGCTATTCAGGGGGGGGGCGG
>JBGQLF010000734.1:0-5907 GCA_041499985.1 Gemmataceae bacterium | reverse complement strand
GCGGACACTTTGGGGCAGCTCAACCTGGACAGCTGGCTGGCAGCAACCTCCTGGATAACAGGCAGTTGTGTTGCAGAGCTTGGGCTGCCATTTGTGGGTCCAAGTGTCCGCTCAAGCTGGACCGCTCCTGAGAAAGTCCCCGGGTCAACGCGCGGGTGTGGACGGATCTACCAGAAGCAGCACGCTTTTCGCTCTTGCTCACCTGCCCGATCCATTCCCCAGCTTCACGCCAGCAGCCACGCCGGAGCCTGAAGAGCAATTCTCAAGCCAGTCCGATAGAAAGACGCGGTGCATCGCTGCGAGAGTTGGGCCCCCTGAATATCGTTCAAGCGCGTGGACGGTGACAACAAAGCGTTGGGCCGCGTCTTGCGGTTGGCTTTTCCTGGCAATAGGGGGCCGGACGCTTTCTCATCAGCTTGCTCTGGTCACAATTCGCACACTGCTGTGCCTATTTGGCACACTAGCAGCTTTAGAATCCCTGGTCCTGATCGCCCCGTAGTCGAGTCGGCGAGAATGCGCTGTGTTCCTGCACCGGGTCAGAACAACCTGTTTTGTCACTCCTGTGGCAGATTCTGATGGCGGACTCTGGTTGGTTTCCGGATGCGACCTGTGCTCGAACCTTATGAAAACGCACAGTGGCCGTACACACAGAGTCATAGACACCACCGGGCTTGTCTCCACCGAGGGTTCGAGGTTTGAGGAGCGAACGCATGGACCTTCCACAAGTACGGGCGCGATCTGGGTAGAAGAGGCTCGACCCGGAAGCATCTTGGCACGAACGTTGCGTTGAGGAACAACAAGCTGCGCTCCGTGCAGGCTCTGGTTGACCTGGCATGGATGGCGTCTGTCCCGATCCTGCGGCACACGCAGGTATGGTCCTGAAGGGGAAGGAGTCTGATGAGAAGGTACCGCGTGACGATCCTGCGTGTGGCTGGCATTCCCATTCAACTGGACGTCAGTTGGATCGTCATCGCTATCGTACTCACCTGGTCGCTGGCTCTCACTTTCGCCCACATGTTCCCGCTCGACGAGCACCCAGGTTGGACGGGGAGCACGTATTGGTCCATGGCGGGGATGGCAGCCATCGGCACCTTCGTGTGTTTGATTCTCCACGAGCTGGGGCATGCGCTCGTGGCCCGGCGCTTCGGCATTCGCATCCGTTCGATTACGCTGTTCATCTTTGGAGGCGTGGCCGAACTGGAGCAGGAACCCCCTTCGGCTCAGTCGGAATTCTGGATGGCCGTGGGCGGGCCTGCCGTGAGCGCGGCCTTGGCGGGCGGCTTCTGGCTCCTCGCCGCAGTCGGTGGGCCGGCGGATTGGGCGGTGCCGGTGCTGGGTGTCGTACGTCATCTGGCTCTGCTCAATCTCGCGCTCGTTGGTTTCAACCTGGTCCCCGCCTTTCCTTTGGACGGAGGGCGGGTGCTCCGGTCCATCTTGTGGGCGGTGTTTGGGGATCTGCGACGTGCGACAGCCGTCACGACCCAGATGGGTCAGTATTTCGGCGGCGCCCTGCTTGTTCTGGGCCTCCTGAGCGCCCTTGCAGGTTTCCTTCTCCCTGGACTGTGGTGGATGATGCTGGGTTGGTTCTTGCAAAGCGCCGCCCAGAGCAGCTACGCGCAAGTTGTCGTCCACGGTCTCTTAGCCGGCCAACCGGTGCGCCGCTTCATGACCACGACGGTTTCCAGCGTGCCCCCGGAGCTGGACGTGGAGCAGCTGGTCGAACAGTACGTTTACCAGCAGCACCACCGCATCTATCCCGTCCGTACGAATGGCCGGCTGCTCGGCTATGTCACACCGCGTGAGATCAAGCAAGTGCCGCGTGCAGAATGGCCGCGGCATCGGGTTGCTGAGATCATGGCGGACGACCTCGCCGCCGTGCAGATTGGTCCAGACGCCGACGCCATGGAGGCCTTGTCCCAGATGCAGCGCATGGGTCAAACCCGGCTGCTCGTGGTCGAGCGTGGCTCGCTGGTCGGCATCCTGACCCTAAAAGATTTGCTCGATTTCTTGAGCCTGAAAATCGAGCTGGAAGAAAGCTGACGGCGAGGCACACCTGCTTGGAAACATCCTCTCATGGGCGAGTGCCTTGACCAGGGGCTCGTGCCTCATGGGGATCCCTGCTACCGGAGCCGAATTGAAGATCGGAGGTACAACCATGAATGCGATCCGAGACCCCAACACCGGGACGTCCTGGGCAACCCTGGAGGCGCATAGCTGGTGGGAGCTGCCTGGCCACGTAGGAGGGACGGAGTCGGAATCTGGGAGAAGACGTAGTACGTGAGGGCCGCTTGTCGAAGGAGTCTTACCGAAGGAGACCCTGGGATGGAACTTCCTGGCTTGATCGAGGCTCTGGCGCATCCGGCCGCTTACCCCTATCCCGTCGCAGACGTGCAGGTCCGCCAGACCCACATCTCAGTCGTGTTCGTGGCCGGCCCCTACGCTTATAAGATCAAAAAGCCGGTCAACCCAGGGTTTCTCGACTTTACCACCCTGGAAAAACGTCACCATTTCTGCGAGGAGGAAGTCCGCCTCAATCGCCGCCTGGCCCCTGAGGTTTACCTGGGAGTTGTACCCATCGTGCAGACGGCCCGAGGAATGCGGTTCGAGGATAAGGGCGAGGTCGTCGAGTGGGCGGTCAAGATGCAACGCCTTCCGGACGAAGCTACCCTCCAGGAGCGTCTCCGGCACGGGGACGTCGGCGTTAACCTGGTCGAGTCCCTGGCCCGCAAGATCGCCTCCTTCCACCAGACAGCCGAGGCCAACGAACGGATCGCGGCTTTCGGCCGCTTTGAAACAGTGGCCCGGATCATCCGGGATATCTTGGCACAGGCCGTGCCCCAGGTGGGGACCACGGTGAGCCAGGCCGTCTTCGGCAGGGTCCAAGGGCTGGCCGATCAAGCCTTGGCCCGGCTTCGCCCTCTCATCGAGCAGCGGGCCACCCAGGGCATTCCACGCAACTGCCACGGCGATCTGCACCTGGACCACATCTACTTCTTCCCGGACCGTGAGCCATCCGCCGACCTGGTCATTATCGATTGCATCGAGTTCAATGAGCGTTTCCGTTTCATCGACCCCGTGGCCGATATCGCGTTCCCGGCCATGGACTTCGCCTTCTACGGACGCAGGGATCTGGCCCGCGCCTTCGCCGAGGCCTACTTCCGTGCCTCTGGCGATGACGAGGGCCGGGCACTGCTGCCATTGTACACGGCCTACCGAGCGACGGTGCGCGGCACGGTGGAGGGCCTCCTCTTGGCGGAGAAGGAGGTGCCCGAGGCTGAGCACGCAGCGGCCTTTGGCAGGGCCCGGGCCCACTGGCTCTTGGCCCTGACCGAGCTGGAGGAGCCGGGCCGGAGGCCTTGCCTTGTTCTGGTGGCGGGTCTCCCTGGCACGGGCAAGTCCACCCTGGCTCAGGGGCTGGCCGAAAGCGCCGGCTTCTGCGTGCTCCGCTCCGACGTGGTGCGCAAGGAGCTGGCGGGCCTGCCCATCCAAGAGCAGGCGCCCCTGCACCTTCGAGAGTCGCTCTACATCGCGGAGTGGAACGAGCGCACTTATGCCGAGTGCCTGCGCCGGGCCGAGCGGCTTCTGTTTGAGGGGAAGAGGGTCCTGGTGGACGCCACCTTTCGAGAGGAGCAAAAGCGCCGGAACTTCCTGGAGGTAGCCATCCAGTGGGGGGTGTCAGGAGGCATGCTGCTCTGTCAGACCGAGTCGGAAACGGTGCGGAGGCGTCTTGAAAAGAGGCAGGGAGATGCGTCCGATGCTGAATGGTCTGTCTATGTGCAGGTTGCTGAGAACTGGGAGGAGATCAGCGCGCTCACCCGGCGGGACTCTCATCCCATCTCTACGGAAGGAAGTGCCGAGCAGGCCCTCTCCCGAGCACTCGAAGTGCTACGGCAGTTAGGCCTCCAGGGATGACACCGGATACGATGGAATCTTGGGTGGTGGTGGAAGCCAGTCCCGATCCGAAGTCGAGATCTACTCGCTTTATTTTCGCGTAAGATACCCCGGTTCCCCGTGAGTTCCAGGTCGAAGCTCGAAGCGAAAGCCGGGAATTGGCTTATCGCGAGGCAAACTATGGACAGCCTTCGACAACGATCAGCGACGGCAGTCCACACCTGACTGGCCGCCGGGGCCCACGCGCTGCCGGTCGGGCAGTTGCTGGATGAGCTTGCCGTCAATACGGGAAAAGGCCTAAGCGAGGCGCGCGTTGCCGAGCTCCGGGTCCATTATGGCTACAACGAGTTGGCGGAAACGCAGCCGGTCCCGCTGTGGCAAAAGTTCCTGGGCCAGTTCAAGGACCTGGTGATCGGTATCTTGATCGTTGCCGCGATTATCTCTGGGTTGCTCGGAGAATGGACCGATACATTGGCGATTCTGGCCATCGTCATCCTGAACGCCGCCATCGGCTTTCTCCAGGAAGAGCGGGCCGAACGGGCCTTGGCAGCTTTGCAGAAACTCTCAGCGCCGTTGGCAAGGGTCCTTCGCCATGGAGTGCTCCAGCGCTTGCCGGCGCGCGAGCTGGTGCCCGGCGACTGCATCAATCTGGAAGCGGGGGACAACGTCCCTGCCGACGCTCGCTTGATCGAGGCCTTCGGCTTGCGCGTCCAGGAAGCGGCCCTGACGGGTGAGTCAGTACCCTCGGATAAGGACGCGCATGCCGTCCTGGAGAAGGCGACGGCCCTGCCAGACAGGGACAACATGGTTTACCTGGGCACCGTGGTGGCGGCCGGCAAGGCCAACGCTGTCGTGGTCGCCACCGGCATGAACACGGAGCTCGGCCATATCGCAGGGATGCTTCAGCGTTACGAACCCGAGCCGACGCCGCTGCAGCGCCGGCTGACGCAACTGGGCAAGGTGCTGGCCGGTGCTTGCCTGGCGATCGTCGCTCTGGTCTTCGTTCTGGAATTGCTACAGGGCGGCAATCTGCTGCAAGTGTTCCTCGTGGCCGTGAGCCTGGCCGTGGCCGCCGTGCCGGAGGGACTGCCGGCCGTGGTGACCATCGCGCTGGCATTGGGTCTGCAACGCATGGTTCGGCGAAACGCCCTGGTTCGCAAGCTGCCCAGCGTGGAAACGCTCGGCTCGGTGACGGTCATCTGTTCGGACAAGACCGGCACCTTGACCCGCAATGAGATGACGGTCCACGAAGTGCTAGCCGGTGGCGAACACTACCAGGTGACGGGCGCCGGCTATGCGCCGCGCGGACATTTCTTGAAGGCCAGGTCGAGCGCGACGGGCGAGGCGGTCGGTCCCAAAGGGTCCGCACCTGGTGCTCCCGTCGATCCTCGGACACAGTCCGACCTGGTCCAGGCACTGACCATCGGCGCGCATTGCAATCACGCCCAGCTCAGCCCGTGCGGGGATGGTAGCGATACCAGGCAAATCGTTGGCGATCCCACCGAGGGGGCACTGCTTGTTGTCGCTCTCAAGGCCGGTATCGAAGCCGACGACCACCAACACCAAGTCCTCTATGAGATTCCATTCGATTCGGAACGCAAGGCGATGTCGGTCGTTCTCCGGAAGCCACAAGGCAAAGTCTTGATGTACACCAAGGGCGCCCCGGAGGTAATGCTGGCCAAGTGCTGTGCGGAGCTGCGGAATGGCCGGGTCGAGCCGCTGACCCAAACACGACGCCAAGAGATCGCGCAGGCCAGCGCGGAGATGGCCTCCCACGCCTTGCGCGTGCTGGCGCTTGCTTACCGTGAATCCCCTGAATCGAGCGGGGGCACATATCAGGAAGCCGATCTGGTCTTCGCCGGGATCGTCGGCATGATTGATCCGCCGCGCGAAGAGGTCAAGGAAGCGGTCCGCAAGTGCCGGGAGGCGGGAATTCGGCCGATCATGATCACTGGCGACCACCCGGCCACAGCCCTGGCGATCGCACGGGAACTGGGCATCGCCACCGGCAGCGAG
>JBGQLF010000733.1:0-5907 GCA_041499985.1 Gemmataceae bacterium | reverse complement strand
GGACGCGTGCTGGCGATCGAGGCGGACAAAACCATCGTGCTCGACCAGGCCGACACGGTGGCCCTGGCCGATCGGTATGGCATCAGTATCGTGGCTCTCGGGCCGGAGAGTCAGGGGTGAGGGAACAGTACTCAGTACTCAGTACTCAGTACTCAGTACCGAGTACTCAGTACTTCAAGCCTTCTTCCCCGATCCCCGCCCCTTGACCCCCGATTTTGGTTGAGCCTGTCGGTACCGCTGATAGAATCGACAACGCATTTGCAGCGTTCAGCCCTCGCGGTGTGGGGATCCGCTCGGTTGCTGATTGCTGAGAGCTGATTGCTGAGCGCAACGCATGACGGCACCACTGCGAGGCAACGCTATTGTGGCCCAATCGGGGGGCCCAACGACTGTGATCAACGCCAGCGCCTGTGGCGTCATCCAGGAGGCTCTGCGGCAAAGCGTCGTCAGCGATCTGTATGGCGCGAACAATGGCATCCTGGGAATCATCCAGGAAGATCTCTTCGATCTGCGGGCCGAGTCCGCGGACACCATCGACAGCTTGCGCTGGACCCCTTCCGCCGCCATCGGTTCGTGCCGTTACAAGCTCGGCAATCTCGCCACGGACCGCGACAAGTACCAACGGGTCCTCGACGTTTTCCGGGCGCACAACCTCCGCTACTTTTTCTACCTCGGCGGCAACGACTCGATGGACACCGCCGACAAGGTCAATCGCCTCGCTGCCGAGGAAGGCTACGAACTACGTGTCCTGGGCGTACCCAAGACGATCGACAACGACCTGGCTGCAACCGATCACTGTCCGGGCTACGGCAGCGTGGCCAAGTACCTGGCGACCTGTGTCCTGGAAGCGGGCCGCGACAACGAAGCGATGTACACCTTCGATGCCGTCACCATTCTCGAAGCGATGGGGCGCAACACCGGCTGGATCGCGGCCGCCACCGGCCTGGCCCGCCGGCGCGACGACGAAGCACCGCATCTCATCTACGTGCCCGAGATCCCGTTTAATGAGGCGCGTTTCTTGGCCGATGTCCGTGAGGTACACCGCCGCCTGGGACGGGTCTTTATCGTCGCCAGTGAGGGCCTGGTCGATGAAAAGGGGGAGTATCTGACGTCCCAAACAGGGCGCTTCGCCACGGATGCGTTTGGGCATCGCCAGCTCGGCGGCGTGGCGGAGTACTTGCAGCGACTGATCGAGCAGGAAATCGGCATCAAAGCGCGCTATAATAAGTTGGGTACGTGTCAACGTAATGCCATGCATTTCGCTTCTCGGACGGACAGCGAGGAAGCTTACCTGTGTGGCCAGGAAGCCGTCCGGCGGGCAGTAGCGGGAACCACCGGCTTCATGGTCACGCTGGTGCGGGAAAGTAATCAGCCGTATCGCTGCGGCACCGGCCTGGCTCCCCTGATGGAAGTGGCCAACGGCGTCAAGCGGCTGCCGCGCGAATACCTGGACGTGGCCGGCACCCAGATTACGGAGGCGATGCGCCGCTACGCTGGGCCGTTAGTCCTTGGCGAGGTGCCGATTCGAATTGGGCCGGATGGCCTGCCGGAGTTTGCCCGCTTCCAGCGCCGGCCGGTGCCCAAGAAGCTGCCTGCGTTCGTCGGTAAGAGTAAATGAGTAGGAGTCAGGGATCAGGGATTAGGACTCAGAACTCCGGGAATGGTCCTCCCTGATCCCTAATCCCTGAGTCCTGATCCCCGAGTCCTGATCCCTGAGAAGCTATGGGCACAATGACCTTTCTGCTCCCGGGGGACCTTGGCGCGGATGCCGTCCGCGAATTGGAGCGGGCGTGCGTGGCCGGCGGGCCCGACAACATGCCCTGGCCGACGGAGGTCCGCGTCGAAGGAGATCGGCTCCTGGTCCGGCGCGGGGTGGACGAGAGCGGCTACCTGGTGGCGCCCTGGGCCATCAATGGCACTGGCCGACTCATGGGCGCCACCGCCACCTTGATGGAGCGCGAACAGCCCTATCAAGTCCAGCTCGAGTTAGCGCGGGGGAAAGTCAACCAGTTGCGCTGCCAGGCCTCGGACTGGCGCACGGGCGGCCTGCAAGTGCTTCCGACTCTGGAAGAGCAAATCCACCAGGTCAGCCTCGCCTTTGGACATGCCGTGACCCGCCAACCTTCGGACGAAACCGGTCCTCAGGCCCAAACCGCCCTGACGATGAGCTATCAGACCGCGGAGCAACTAGTCCAGGCCTACATGGAGCAGGTGTTCCAGGTCCGGCACCAGCGCCAGCCCCGCCTGGACAGCAGCCTGGGCTATCGCCTGGGAGCCAGTGCCCTGGAGGAAAAGACGGCCGCCCTGGTCAACCCCGCTGCTAATAGTGTTTGCCTGCCGTTCCCCTGGAGCGCGATCGAGCCTTCCGAAGGCAGCTACCGCTGGGAAATGCAAGATGCCCTTCTGGATTGGGCGCAAGCTCAGGGCCTGACGATGACCGCGGGTCCGCTCATTGACTTTTCCTCGGCCCAGTTGCCGGATTGGTTGTGGCTCTGGGAGCGCGATCTGGCCACGCTGGCCAAGTTCATGGGGAATTATGTAGCGACGACGATCCGCCGTTATCGTCGCCGGATCCGTTGTTGGCATCTGACCGCAGCCAGCAATTGCGCTGCGGTGCTGTCGCTGACCGAGGACGAATTGCTGTGGCTGACAGTGCGCATGGCTGAGACCGCGCGACAGGTCGATCCGGCCTTAGACCTGGTCGTCGGCATCGCCCAGCCCTGGGGCGAATACATGGCGCTGGAGGACCGCATCCACTCGCCCTTCATCTTTGCCGACACGCTGATCCGCTCGGGGTTGAACCTGACGGCTCTGGAAGTGGAGCTCGTCATGGGCGTGACGCCCCGAGGCAGTTATTGCCGCGATCTGCTGGAAACCTCGCGGTTGCTCGACTTGTATGCGCTGCTCGGCGTGCCGCTGCGGGTGACGATGGCGTATCCTTCCGCGAACACCTCCGATCCGAAGGCCGATCCGGAACTGCGGGTCGGGGCAGGACACTGGCGTGGTGGCTTTACTCCCGAAGTGCAAGCGGAGTGGGCCGCTTCGTACGCCGCGCTGGCGCTGTGCAAGCCATATGTGCAGGCCGTTCACTGGACGCATCTTTCCGACGCGGATCCACACCAGTTTCCGCATGCTGGCTTGCTCGATGCGGCGGGCCAGGCCAAGCCGGCGCTCCAGCGACTGCGCGAGCTGCGCGAGAAGCATCTGCGCTAGGGACGGTATTGGGCCGCAAGCATGGAGCCTACGCCTCATACCACTCCCCAAGACTTCGAGGCCGTCCGGGGTAGTCGTGCCAAACACAACCTCCACACGGGAGAGATTTGGGAACAAGACCTGCTCCATCGCGACCATTGGGAAGTCTACAAGAACAAGAAGAAGTGGGAAAATGGGGAACGTGATCGAGCGGTTTGGAACGACGGAAGAATCAAAGAGCGGTTCTGAAGAGAGGTGATTCGACTTATGAACCTGACACCGGACAGTGTTTGCCGCACCTATGCCGACAAGAAGATCAAGCTGACGCTGCGCACATTGGAAAACGACGAAGACACCATTCTTATCGAGGGAGAACCCGAAGCTTTGGAGTTCCTGGGCCAGCTGCTGTTGGCCCAAGCAGTATCCAAGGACTGTGGCTTCCAGTTAGGGCCAACTGGCGCCGGCAGAACCTTGTTCAGCAAGGAATCGACAAAAGGAATGTATATTCACTGTCTCCCATGCGGGCATGCGACCGCTGGGCCGTGAGGTTCGCCCAAAGGCAAACCGCTTTTCCTCCCTTTCTTAGCGAAAAATTTCTCGTTGCTCGCCACCCCCGCTACTCATTCTTTGCCGCAGCCGTTCCAGTTACCAAGACAGAAGGAAGGATATCGCGAACGAAACAGCGAAAACCCGCCACCACGTCTTCGCCGCTCAGTTCGTCGTTTGCCCCTAATTTGCTACCCGATCCATCCAGGCGATGAACGAAGACTGTGCGCGTCTTGGGATTGATTTCCCACACCAGACGAACCCCCGCCTGCAAATACTCCTGTACTTTTGCAGCCACCTCATAGGCGAGGTCGTTTGGCGAAATGACTTCCACGGCCAGATCGGGCGGAATCAAGACATAGCCTTCCGGCAGTTCCTCATTCGGTAGGCGACCGAAGCGGATGAAGGAAACATCGGGCTTCCGCACCTTGTCGGCAGCATCGCGAAAACACCGGTAGCTACCTTCCGCGTCCAGGATCCAGCCCAACTTGTGCTCGTCGCAGTGGTTTCCCAGGAAACGAGCACAGCGAGCAGCTACCCAGCTCGATTTCGCTCCCATATGTCGCTCCACGAGGTTGCCGTTCACCAATTCATAGAGATCGCGGTCAGGCATCGCGAGCAGGTCTTCCGGCGTATAGTAAGTTCTTGTAGTGGTCGTGCTCATGAGCTTCCCTTTTCAATCAAAAAAACTTGCCCCAGGCTTCTCCTATCATAAAGCGGTCTATCAGCTTTGTCAGGAGCGGAAAAAACCAGGCTACCGCGGAGCCTCGGCCGAAGAATATGCTGGCTTTTCCGGCTCTTCTCCCTCATCCTTCCGAGAAGGAATCTGTCCGTTGGCTTCTTGGTCGCGAACAGCGTCTGGCCGCCATTTATGGAGGTCTTCCATGTTTGACCGTCGCGAGTTCATCCAGCGTGCCGCCGTGGGCGCGGCGTTCTTCGGTCTGCCCCTGGCACGAGCCGAACAAGTCTTCGGTCAGGAGCCCCCACCGTTGCCGTCACCCAAGCTGCTCACGACCGATCCGGATCGTTTCTGGGCCGAGCTGCGCCGCCAGTGGCTGCTCGCGGCCGATCGCATCAACCTGAACTGCGGTTCGGTCGGCTGCACGCCGCTGCCCGTGCTGCACGCCATGATTGATCATCTCCTGTCCGCCGAGGCTTACCGCGAACCTGCTTATCCGTGGTTTGGCTACGAGGAAAACACCCGGCTGCGGGAGCTGCGCGACGCGCTGGCGGCCTTTCTGCACTGCAAGCGGGACGAGCTGGCTTTGGTGCGCAACGCCACGGAAGCTAATAATGTCGTCTGTAATGGACTCGATCTGAAAGCCGGCGACGAAGTCCTGCTCACCGATCAGGAGCATCCTGGTGGCCGTTGCTGCTGGGAGCAAAAGGCCGCTCGTTTCGGGATCAAGCTGAATTACGTGACGCTGCCGAAGCCGCCGGCTTCGACGGGGGAGATCGTGGAACGCTTCGACCGCGCCCTCACGCCCCAGACGCGCATCCTGGTCTTTAGCCACATCACCACCGTCACCGGTCTGGTGCTGCCGGCGAAGGAAATCTGCCAGCTCGCGCGCCAGCGTGGCATTCTGACACACATCGACGGCGCCCATGCCATCGGGCAGCTGCCGCTCGATCTGCACGACCTGGGCTGCGATTTTTACGCCAGCAGTCCGCACAAATGGCTGCTGGCACCCAAGGGCACCGGCACGCTCTACATCCGCGAGGAACTGCTCGAGCGCCTCTGGGTCAACATCGCCTCCGCCGAGTGGCGGAACTACAACATGAAAGCCTACCGCTTCTCGAACTTCGGTACCTCCAACCTGTCGGTCATGGTTGGTCTGAAGGCGGCGCTAGATCTCTTTCACACGCTCGGACCCCAGCGGATCTACGTTCGCATTCACGAGTTGGCCAAACAGGTGCGCGACCGCATCGCCAGTTACTCGGAGCTGCGCCTGTGCAATGCCAGCGCCGAGGCGTTCTATGGCGGCCTGGTGAGCTTTGAGGCGGTGAAGGGGGATCTGAAGCCGATCGTGCAGGAGTGCGCCGCGCGCCATATCCGTATCGCCGGCGGATCCGAGCGCATCCGCGTCGCGACGCACATCTTTACCCAGCCGACCGAGCTGAACGCGTTCTTCGACGCGGTGGAGCGCGGCGTGCGGCGTTCCGGATGAT
>JBGQLF010000732.1:0-5913 GCA_041499985.1 Gemmataceae bacterium | reverse complement strand
TGGAATTGGAGGAGAGCTACGAACAGAGTTGCAGCATCCTGAACCTCCCTTGAGAGCAACGGCAAGGGCATGGATCAGTTTCCCAGCGAGAGGAATTCCTGTACGTTCGTCACCCGATGCTCCTGCGCCGCCGTGTACACCGCCTCGCACAACGCCACGGTCTGCAAATTATCACGACCACTGATCTCCGGTTCGGTGCGGTCTTCCAGCGCGCACAGCAGCTGAGCCATGGTGCCAGCAAAGGCATCGGGGAACCAGACTTCTTGCCAGCGCGGCTGCAACCAGGAACCTGGATGGGACTTGGTCGTGAAATCCAGCGTGCTCGGCGTGCGCGCCGGATAGCTCGGCCAGCCGATCGTGCCGCGGGCCAAGCCATCGCTCCCTTCGACCCGCCAGCGGATGGCAATATCGCTTTCCGAACCCTCGCGAGCCGGCCCGGTCCAGACGTCGTCCCACGCCGACGCCCGGCAGCCGTTGTCGTATTCGAGGATATACAGGTTGATGCCGTCGCGATGCGGAAAGCGCGTGCGCGGATCGGGCCGACTGCTGGCTAGGACCCGGTCCGGTGTGCCGAACCAGTACCGGAATGTGTCCAGATGATGGATGCTCATCACGAACGTGGACAGCGAGTGCAACCCCTGGCACCACGCCATCCAGTGCGGAATCGCACGCATCTCAATGGTGCCGAGGACCGGTTCCCCCAGCCAGCCGCGCTGCAAGAGGTCCTTGAGCGCCCGTACCGACTGGTCGTAGCGCATGTTCTGATTGACGGCCAGCGTGATGCCCGCCCGGGCACACTGGTCCACGCACTCCTTGGCCTCGCGGTAACTCATGGCCAACGGCTTCTGGGCAAGGATACCGCGAATATGCCCGGCGTGTTCGGCGGCTGCGCGAATGACAACCGGCTGTACATCCGGCGGCACGGCAATGTCGAGCACCTCCACGGCCGGGTCCGTGAGCAGCTCGGCGACAGTCTCATGGCAGCGGGGAATGCCGTGCAACTCGGCGACGGCACGGGCGTGTGCGGGATCGCGCGAAGCGATGGCCACCGGGTTGAAGCCAGCCTGACGATAGGCGACGAGGTGACAATCGCGCATGATGAAGCCGGCGCCGAGGCAGCCGATGCGGAAATCCTTGCGGCGGGGAAGGCGCGGCAAGTAATCCAACTGGAGATCGGGACGCGGCGCAGACATGGGGGAGTTACTCTCGCGGATCGAGGAGCAATTCGAAGCCGGGAAGCAGCTTGGTCGTGTAGATTTCTCTATAGTGTATCTCAAGAACGCGCTGCCAGCGCCGGCCGCGGCGACGGTACACATACATCGTCGGCTCGGATACCGATTGGCGCGTATCGAGGATCCAGTATTCTTTGATCATGGGCACTTGCAAGTAGAGCTCCACGTTGCGGACCAGATCCTTACTTGGATCATCGAGCGACAACACTTCCACTACCAAGATGGGATACACTTCTTGCCAGCGGATTTCCTCCCAGGGCAAGTGAAGTGGAAAGTCGGCATAGGCGCTGACATCCGGTTCCGGATTGGTGATGCCTGGCCGACCCGGAACGAACACACTCGTCTTGTTATACACAAAGTTGACGACTTCCGGCTGTTGGCGCGAGTAGTCGTCGAGTTTGTGGTAGATCCATTTCTCGGTTAGGCCTTGCGGAGGATTGGGTAGTGGGGACACGTAGAGCTTCCCATCAATGAGTTCGTACTGATAGCCCTCTTCGTAATCGCCCGCCCTGAACTCGTCCAGAGTCATCGGCCGGCCATGATCAGCCGGCCCGATCTTGAGAACGGTTGCCATTGTCTTACCTCGTCCCGGCGCAGGGGAATTAGTCCCAGGCCAAAATCCAGGCTAACTAACCAGCACGCGCAGCTCGCGCGGCAACGGGAAACTGACGTGTTCCTCGCGCACCGTGCGACTCTCGACAGTCGCGCCATAGCGCTGACGGAGATACGCCACGCATTCCTCGACCACGTCTTCGGGCGCACTGGCGCCTGCCGTGATCAGCACCGTCTCGGTGCCCGTGAACCAAGCCTGGGCAATTTCGTGCACGCCATCGATCAGGTAGGCGGGCTTGCCCAAACTCTGGGCAATCTCCGCCAGGCGCATGCTGTTGGAGCTGTTCCGGCTGCCGAGCACCACGACGAGGTCCGCCTCCGGTACCAGCTTTTGCACGGCCTCTTGCCGATTCTGCGTAGCGTAGCAGATGTCATCGCGGGAGGGACCGACGATTTGCGGGAAACGCCGGCGAAGCGCGGAGATGATCAGTTCGGCATCGTCGACGCTCAGGGTGGTCTGCGTCAGGTACCCCAGTTTGGCGTCCGGCGCCAGTTCGAGGCGTTCGACGTCGGCCACGTCCTGGACCAGCCGGATGCTGTGCGGCGCTTCTCCCATGGTGCCGAGGACTTCATCGTGGCCCTCATGGCCAATGAGAATGATCGTGTAGCCTTCCCGGGCAAAGCGGATCGCTTCCAGGTGGACCTTTGTTACCAGCGGGCAGGTGGCATCGATGGCACGCAGACGACGCTGGGCCGACGCCTCGCGAATGGCTGGGGCGACACCATGGGCGCTGTACAGCACCGTGGAACCGGAGGGGATCTCGGCGATATCGTCCACAAAGACGACGCCGCGGTCGCGGAAACGCTCGACGACGGGGCGATTGTGGACGATCTCGTGATAGACGTACAGCGGCGTGCCGTACAGCTCGAGGGCGCGTTCCAGGCTCTCGATCGCCATGTTGACACCGGCGCAGAAACCGCGGGGATTGGCCAAAATGATCTTCATCAGGATCTCCCTTAAACTGTTTCCAAAAGGTGTCTGGAACTCTAAAATCACAGTTCCAGACACCTTTTGGAAACAGTTTCTTACGATGCCGCTATCCTAGCAGGGGGTCGGAAGCCTGCCAAGCGCGCCTGGAAAAGCAGCAACGCCACCTGAGATAGGTGGCGCTGCTGTTTCGGATCGGATCGTGGCCGCCGAGTTTATTTGATGTCCACTTTGGTGACCGTGATGATGTGCTTGCCATCCTTCTCGCTGACCTTGCCCGTCACCGTGCCATCCATGGCGGCCTTGCAAATGGTGCCGTGATTCTTCTTGTGGCTGTCGGTGTCAAAGTAGTACACCACGTCCTTGTCCTTTTCCTTCACCTTGATGACGGTCGCGCAAGCCTTGGTTTCCTTCAGGTCGCACTTGGCGCACGTGATCGAGCCCTTGAGCGTGACCTCTTTGTCCTGCGCCTGGAGACTTGCTACCAGAGCGAAGCCAACCACCAGACTAAACAGCACCGACACTACGACTCGCATTGTGGAGCCTCCCAGTTCATACTTGCGACACCGTCTCGGTGGACCACATGGCCGCGCGAGCGGGTCTCTCCTTGTTGTCATCCTCGCACAGAATATACCGGTCGCTCTGAGCCGTGGCAACAGGCGAGTTGCCGAAACCGCGACACTTTCTCGACTTCTGCTTTTCCCCCATTGACAGGCGCCCGCCGGGGCCTACAATCATTTTTTTGACTCGTACTCCACAACCTTGCGAGTTTAGGGACGAGACCATTCGCAAAGCCGATCGGCTTTGCCCTTCAGGCCCTCCCATCGCGGGCTCGCCAAGCGGCTTATGAACGACGCCATTCGCAAAGCCGATGTTCTCATCGAAGCCCTCAGCTACATCCGGACCTTCCGCGATCGGCTGACGGTGATTAAGCTGGGCGGCAGCGCCATGGAGGATGCCGACGCTTTGCGGGCGACCCTGCACGACGTCGTCTTCATGGAAACGGTCGGCATGCGACCCATCTTGGTGCACGGCGGTGGCAAGGCCATCGACCGAGCCATGGCGGCCGCCGGTTTGAAGCCGCGCAAGGTTCTGGGCCGGCGCTGTACCGACGCGGAAACTCTCGCCATCGTGATCCGCGTCCTGAAGGAAATCAACGCCGAGATCGTCGCCCAGATTCGCGATCACGGCGGACGTGCGGTCGGTTTGCACTCCGGCACGCTGCAATGTTTGTTTGGCGAACAGATGTTGTTGCACGATGCCGAAAACCGGCGCCTCGACCTGGGCCGAGTGGGCCACGTGACCCACGTGGATGAGGCCCTGCTCGGTGACTTCTGCGCTGCCAGCGTGGTGCCTGTCATCCCCTCGTTGGCGCACGACGCCGAAGGGTCCTGGCTCAACGTTAATGCCGATACGGCGGCGGCCGCGGTGGCTGCGAACCTGAAAGCCGAAAAGCTTGTCTTGCTGACGGACACACCTGGGATCCTCCTGGACCGTACCGATGAGAACTCGCTGATCCGCAGCCTCGATGCCGCCGGCTGCCATGACCTCATTGCTCGGGGCATCATCGACGAGGGAATGATTCCCAAGGTCGAGGCCTGCCTGGAAAGCCTGCGCGGCGGCGTCCGCAAGACGCACATAATCGACGGCCGCATCCGACACTCGCTGCTTCTGGAAATCTACACCGACCGCGGCGTCGGAACGGAAATCGTTCTTGGTCAGTAGGGTGGGCAGTACCCACCCTACTACGGACTCTTGACATGAACACACCACAAACCATCGAGCTGTTCAGCCGCTATGTGATCGGCAATTACACGCGCTATCCCGTCTGCCTGGTTCGCGGCGAGGGTTCCTACGTGTGGGATGCGGAGGGGAACCGCTACCTCGATTTCTTTCCAGGCTGGGGCTGCGATCTGCTCGGCCACTGTCCGCCGCGCGTCGTGGAGGCGGTCCGCGACCAGGTGGGCCGGCTGATCCATGTGCCCAACACGTGGTATACCGAAGCTCAGGGGCAATTGGCCCAGGCCCTCAGCGAGCGCACGGGTTGGCACGGCAAATGCTTCTTTTGCAACAGCGGTACCGAGGCGGTGGAGGCGGCGATCAAGTTGGCTCGGCTCAATGGCAAACCGGGACGCTACAAGATCGTCACCATGATCAACAGTTTCCACGGCCGCACCCTGGGAGCACTGAGCGCCACCGGGCAGCCCAAGTATCATCAAGGTCTGGAGCCGCTTTTGGCCGGCTTCAGCTACGCCCCCTTCGGCGACCTCGACGCCGCCACGCGGTTGATCGACAAGGAAACCTGCGCCATCCTCGTCGAGCCGATTCAGGGCGAGGGCGGCGTCAATCTCCCGCCGACCGGCTACCTTGAAGGCCTGCGCGAGCTGGCCGACAAGCACCAGCTCCTGCTCATCTTTGATGAAGTGCAGACTGGTATGGGTCGCACGGGCCGCTGGTTTACCCACCAACACTGGCCTGTGCAGCCGGACGCCATTACGCTGGCCAAGGCGCTCGCCGGCGGAGTGGCGTGCGGAGGGTTGGTGGCTCGGCCAGAGGTGGCCGAAAAGCTGCGGCCCGGGACGCATGCGGCTACGTTTGGTGGCAATCCGCTAGCGTGTCGGGCGGCGCTGGCGACGATCGAAACCATTGAGGCCGACGGCCTTTTGGCTCGGGCCGAGCAGATCGGCGACCGCTTCCGCACGCGCTTCGAGTCCCTGCGCGCACGCTGCCCCTGGGTTCGCGAGGTGCGCGTCAAGGGGGCGATGATCGGCGTCGAACTCTCCGTGGACGGGACGCCGTTGGTGCAACAATGTCTGGAGCGCCGGCTGCTGATCAACTGCACGCACGGAATCGTGCTGCGCTTGTTGCCGGCTCTGACTTTGACCGACGGACAGCTGGAGGAGGGATGCAGCATTGTGGAAGACGTGCTGCTGGCGTACAAAGCATAAACGTCCGTAGTCCGTAGTCCGTAGTCAGTAGCAAAGAGGTAAGCCTTACTGACCGCGGACCGCCGACTACTGACTACTGACTACCGACTATGCGGCACTTTCTTGATCTCCTCGATTTAAGCTCCAACGAGATCCAGCACCTCCTCACGGAGGCCATCCGTCTCAAGGTGGCCCACCAGCGGGGCGAACGCAT
>JBGQLF010000731.1:0-5918 GCA_041499985.1 Gemmataceae bacterium | reverse complement strand
TCAGCTCCTGGGTGTAGAAGGCGGCGTGGTAGGGAGTGGTGCCGTTGGCGAGGTGTGTCGTTCCGTTCGCCCGTTCCCGTTGCCCAGGTCGCGAGTCTGCGCCTCGAATGCCCGGTTGATCTGATCGTCCGCCTCGTAGTCAAACACCAGTTCGCCACAATTGCTGCATTTGGGCACGGCGAGATTGGCCAGAACGACGGTTACGGGCTGGCCCTTGTACAGCAGCTGGCACTGATACGGGATGGTCACGCGCTGCACTTCCTTGCATCGGCAGTTCGGGCAGAACCATAGGAACGGTCGGGCGGGCCCAGATGCCGCTCCGCTGCGCGTCAACGGCTCAGGCATCGTGGATACTCACAATCTTAATGGTTGGATCGTTCGGGTCGTCGTCTTGCAGGATGATCTCGATGCAAATCTTCCTGCCGGCTAGCGTCAGCCGGAAGTCGTCGAGAATTCATCCTAGCGCAAGACCGCATGTCAGACAAGCACGGTAAGCCGGGTGGAAGAGCTCGCAACCTTGGACACCTGGGGCGACGCCATACGATGTTCCCCTTCAGGTAACTGGAGCGTCCAGAGCCGCCGCTGGTTCGGTGGCTAGTTGAATCTTTCTGCCTGAAGGACTTCTGTTCCGGGAGAGATTACCAGCCGGACAGCCTTACGACCAGATGAGAGTAGCCGAAGCTGGTTCATCCTCAGGGTGCGTCGAGTCTACGACGACGCACCGTGGCGCCGGCTCGGTGCGTCTTCGCACCCTACGCCTGTTACGACTGCTGCTGCCGAATCAGGCACGGTGATTGAGGAAGTGGGATAATCCCACTTGACCTGCATCCCACTTGGACCGAAAATAGCCAAGAGACGTAAAGCTACTTGTCGAGGAGGTCCCGATGGCCATCGAAACGCGCACGACCGACCAAAAGGCGCGGATCAGTCTACCCAAGAGTTTCGCGAACTCCACTGTCATCATGGAACAGGTAAGCGAGACCGAAATCCGGATCCGGAAAGCCAAGGTGATCCCCGAGGACGAAATCCACTTCTACGAGGAATCGGTCAGCCCGCTTTCCGATCGGGATCGGGACATTTTCCTGTCGCTGTTGGATAATCCGCCGCCCGCGAATAAGGCTTTCCGGCGAGCAGCGGCGAGGTACAGGCAACGCCATGGATGACTGGCACATCGAACCTCTGGATCGGACTCACGAGAGAGGGGAGTTCTGTTGTGGGAAGTTACCCCTCGATGAGTTTCTCCGGTCCCTCGTCAACCAATATGAGAAGCGGCGACTGGGGCGCACTTATGTCGCCGTTCGCTCCGGTGAAAAGAAGGTGTATGGCTATTACACCCTGGCCTCGGGATCCGTCCCCTTCCAGAACCTTCCCCCCGCTGTAGGCAAGAAGTTACCCCGGCACCCTGTCCCAGTCGCCCATCTTGGCCGGTTGGCCGTCGATCAGGCCGCCCAGGGTCGGGGCCTGGGAGAGGAATTATTAATGGACGCCCTGAGGCGATGTTTGGAGCTATCCGACAAACTGGGCATCTTTGCGGTGGAGGTCATGGCTCTGGATGCCTCGGCCAAGAGGTTTTACCTGAAGTATGGCTTTGTGCCACTCCTGGACCACGAACTCCATCTCTATTTCCCGATAAAGACCGTCGCAGATCGACTCGGAGAAAGCAAACCCGAGGGATGACCGGTTCGAATCGCCCACTCAGCGGGCGGAGCGCACGCAGCGGAACCCGACATGCGATGCCCCACTATCGGGCGCACCTTTGCCCCGTGCACCAGGGAGATAGCGGATGCAATACAGGTCACTGCACAAGAACGAGCCGCCGCGCTGGACACGCTTGGGCGTGCCGGGTTCGAGCGGATCGAAGCTGGAGCTGGGACCCTGGGGATTGCGCCGCGGACTCTCGCGGTAATAATTGGGCTGATACCAGTCGGCGCACCACTCCCAGACATTGCCGGACATATCCACCAGCCCGTAGCCGTTCGGCGGGAACGAGCCGACCGGCGCCGTGCCGCGGAAGCCATCCGCGACTGTGTTCTCGTTGGGAAAGCGGCCCTGCCAGATATTGGCCTGCCATTGGCCGCCGGGGAGTAGCTCGTCGCCCCAGCAGTACCGCTTCCGCTCCAGCCCTCCACGAGCGGCACACTCCCACTCCGCTTCCGTCGGCAGCCGTTTGCCCGCCCACTGGGCATAGGCTACCGCATCGTCCCAGCAGACCTGCACCACGGGGTGGTCTGCGCGCCCTTCGAGCGTGCTCTGTGGCCCCTCTGGATGCCGCCAACTCGCTCCCGGCACATAGCTCCACCAGACCGTGTGATTCTCGAGTGGGACCTCGCCGGGCGGCGGGGTGAACACGATCGATCCGGCCACCAGCTTCTCCGGCGGCACCCCGGGAAAATCGGCTGGATCGGGCTTGCGCTCGGCCACGGTGACATAGCCCGTCTCGTCCACAAACTTGGCAAACTGGGCGTTGGACACTTCGGTTCGATCCATCCAGAAGCCATCGAGCTGAACGCGATGCACTGGCTGCGTGTCTGGAAAACCGTCGTCCGTGCCCATCCAGAACTCACCGCCCGGAATCCAGACCATCCCTTCCGGAGGCGGTCCCGGTCGCAAGAGCGCATAGCCCAGGGCGGCGAGAGCGAAACACAAGCCGGCTCCTGCCGCGCCCCAAAGCAGCAGGCGCCGTCGGTGGGCGGGTTGCACGCGCGGGATTGGGGTGCGTTTGGGCTGTGACCTCTTCATGGGATCGCCTTCTCAAGCAACGGGTTGCACATCGGCGGCGGAGTGGCCTGTCACGCACATTGTTGTACCCGATTTCAGGCATCCTGTCCGCTCTTTCCTGAACGAGACTGCACACGCTTCCATGCAGTCCCGCACACCGAGCAAGCTTTGCCCATATAATGCCTGCAACCTGTGGACCAACCGGAGAGCTCTGCATGCACGAATGGATCCTGGCCGAACAGAACCACGCCTTCCTCCGCAGCCAGAAATGGGAAGTGGCGGTGTTACCCTTTGGTGCCACCGAGCCACACAACCTGCATATGCCCTATGGCACCGACAATTTCCAGGTCGAGGCGATCGGCCGGCGTGCTTGCGAACGCGCCTGGGACGCCGGCGCCAAGGTGCTGTTGCTGCCGACGATTCCCTTCGGCGTAAACACCAACCACCTCCAGATCCCGGGTGGTCTGGCTTGTAGCCTGACGCCGACGACGCTGTTGCACGTGCTGACCGATCTGGTCGATTCCCTGGAGCGGCAAGGCCTGCGGAAGATGGTGCTGTTGAATGGTCACGGCGGCAATGAGCTGAAGCCGCTGACGCGGGAGCTGCATCATCGGTCGCAGATGTTCTTGTGCGTCTGCGACTGGTTCCGCATGGTGGGCGACCTCTTGGGCCAAATCTTTGAGCAACCGGGCGAGCACGCCGATGAGGTGGAGACGAGCCTGGGGCTGGCCTTCTTTCCCGAGCTGATTCACCTGGAACTGGCGGACGCCGGCGCCGCCCGTCCCAGCCGGTTCGAGGCGATCAACCGCGGCTGGGTCAGCATCACGCGTCCCTGGCACCTGGTCACCAGCAACACCGGCCTCGGCGATCCCCGCGCTGCTAGTGCCGACAAGGGTCGCCAGCTCATGGACGCGGTTGTGGAACGGCTCGGGAAGTTCTTGGTGGACCTGGCGGCGGCGCCGATGGATGATAGCTTTCCATACTAAGGCGAGCGGCAGGACATGGTTTCGCTGTAGGACGGCTCTCCTGAGCCGTCCGGACGACTCTGGAGAGCCGTCCTACGGGTACGCTTTCTTCGGCCACTCGCTTAAGCTCTCGACGACGTGGGAGGAAGACCTCAATGTTCCGTTCGCTGCGTCTAGCTGGATTGGCGTGCACTTTCCTCGGGCTGCTTCTCGGATCGCTGTGGCTGGGTAGCCCCGCGGAGGCGGAAACCTGCCTCTCGCCCTTTGTCAAACGTCTGGATCGGCCGGAGAAGGTTCTCTATGTCTTCTGCGTCGATGCCGATGCCAAGGATCATGATTTCCTGGCTGTCATTGATGTCGATCTCGATTCACCCAAATACGGGCAACTGATCTACCAGCTCGATCTGGGCTCCTCCGGCAATGAGACGCACCATTTCGGCTTCACCGATGACCGCACGCACATCTGGGGCTGTAGTCTGTTCTCCAGCCGGATTTTCGTCATCGACGTGGCCTCGAATCCGGCCCGGCCCAGGCTGGCCAAGGTGCTCGATGATGTGCCGCAGAAAACCGGGCTCAGTGGGCCCCATTCGCCGTATGCTCTGCCGGGGCGCATGCTGCTTTCCTTCCTGAGTGCCCAGGACGGGGGCTTGCCGGCGGGATTGGCAGAGTTCAACAATGACGGCAGCTTCATCCGCCGCATCGAACTGCCCAAGGACGCGCCCTATCTGTACGACGTGGCGGTCAAGCCGGATCTCAACCGCATGGTGACCTCCAGCTTTACGCCGCTCAACAATTACCAGAAGCCGCTCGCCCAGATGGATCTCAAGAACTTCGGCAAGGAGTTGCTCGTGTGGGACTTCCGCGAGCGCAAGGTGCTCTCACGGCTCACCACCGGTCTGGCGCCGTTGGAGTGTCGCTGGTCGCTGAAGGAGAATGCCAACTTCGGGTTCACCAATTGCGCTCTCGATGATTCGATCTGGCTCTGGGAAGGCGACGCGCAGGGACATTATCGCACCCGCAAGCTGTGCGCCACGGGCAAGTTCCCGGCCGATCTCCGGCAATCGCCCGATGATCGCTTCCTCTACGTAAGCTGCTTCGCCTCCAATGAGATTCAGCAGTGGGACGTGAGCGACCTCCAGAAGCCCCGACTGACGAGCACCCTCGTTCCCGGCGTGCAGCCGAACATGATGCACGTCACCGGCGACGGCAAACGGATGTATATCACGAATTCGCTCTTGAGCACACTGGATCATGCGGGCACCTTCTGGGTGCGGCTGGCGCATATCGGTCCGGACGGCATGAAGATGGATCCCTTCTTCAACATCGATCTAAACAAGCTGCCGACCGGGCCGGCCCGTGGACACGATATGCTGCTTTACTAGCTTTGGCGTACCAGGCGGCCGGGCAGTTGGACTTGGACGACGTCAGTCGTTTCCAGATAGACGATCAGGTACGGAAACCGGGGGATACGATAAACCCGCGTGCCGTACAAGTAGAGTGGCCATTGCTGGGGTGAGCCGTGATACGGGTGATGGCACGGTCCAATTCGGCTACGAAACGATTGGCCGCTCCCAGACTCCGCCCACAGCCTGGCCGTGCGTGCCTCGGCCGCTGCCCCGTAAACAAACCGGCCCCTCTTGGTAGCGCTCCGACGGCGAACCAGCAGGCAGGTGGCGCTCATGCTGCTTCGCAGCGGTTCCGGGGTAAATCCTTGCCTGCACATCAGAACAGCAGATCAGCCGAACGCAAGCTGTTACAATCCGCCCAGTGATGTTCGCCGAGACCTCCAGCGCGATCGGCCAAACCATGAGGGCGTTTCGCGGCCAAACTCTGCCCCTGGATCCTTTGCTCCGCGCTTACGGCGACGCCGGCCTCCCGAGCCGGGAGGAACTGGCGGACCTGCCGGAGATCGGGACCCGTGTGCGCGCCATCCTCGCCGCCCAGCAGGAGCTGCTCGCGGAAGCGTTTCTAGATAACGCCCCCGCAGCCGATTTTCTCGCCGCGCTGCTGCGCTTCTATCAATCCTGCGTCCAGCCCGCACTGCACACCGAGACTCTTCAGCGCCGTGCCGGCATCGTTCGCCATGCGCTCGGATACATACGGCGCTGCACCGATCCGCTGCCGCGCAAGCTCGACAATTGCCTCGCCACTTGGGGTTCCTATCGAGTCGCTGGTCTGGGGCCAACCTTCTGGTCGGCGTTGCTCCAGGGACTCGATCCGCAGCGGCACGCCGCC
>JBGQLF010000730.1:0-5924 GCA_041499985.1 Gemmataceae bacterium | reverse complement strand
CTCGACGACCTTCTTAAACACCTTCTTCCACCGATCCCCCGGTGAGCGGACTTCAAACACTAGGTCCGGCGCGATGGCGAGGTACTTTTCCGGCAGTGGTCCGCGCGGCACCTTCGCATAACTGTAGAAGGCAACATCCGCGCCGCGCACGGTGTCGGGATCCCTTTCTGTCAGCACGCCGGAGTCGTTGCACACCACGTGCCCCAAATCGTTCGGCTCGACGTAGCTTCTTAAGATATAAACAATTTGGCCACAGATCTGCCCGTGGCGAGGACCCGGCATATTCATGGAAACGATTCTCCCCCGGACCAGCTCCGTTGGCTGGCCATTGTCTGGCAGCAATCGATACTCTTCGGCAGTCAGCAACGCTTCGGTGACCGGCATCGCCCCTCACTCCTTTCGTGCGGAAGGATTGTTTCCCGACCCCGTTTCGTACTGGCTTCTCACCACTTCGCCGTCCCATTATAGCGGCCGAACACATCGGCGAGGGCATTCATGATTTCGCCCACCGTGCACCGCGCCCGCGCCGCGTCTAGGAGAGCCGGCATCAAGTTCTGACTCGTTTCGGCGACCCGGCGCACCGTGTCCAGAGAACGTCGCAGCGCCTCGGCGTCGCGCTGCTCCTTGCGATTCCTCAGGCGAGCCAGCTGTTCGCGTTCCACCGTCTCATCGAAGTCCAGCGTCTGGAGCGGCTTCTCGTCGGTTTCCTGGAAGGCATTGACGCCGACGATCAGCTTACGCTTGGCGTCCACGTCACGTTGGTACGCGAAGGCCGCCTCGGCGATCTCACGGCGGAAAAAGCCACTTTCGAGGGCCGCAATCATGCCGCCGCGCTGCTCAATGCGCTCGAAGTAATCCCGGGCCTCTTGCTGCATCTGCCGCGTCAGCGCCTCGACGGCGTAGCTGCCACCCAGCGGGTCCACTGTATTCGTCACGCCGGTTTCATGGGCCAACACTTGCTGCGTCCGCAGAGCCAGGGTGACGGCGTGCTCGGAAGGCAGGGCCAACGTCTCATCCATGCTATTGGTGTGCAGCGACTGGCAGCCGCCGAGCACTGCGGCCAACGCCTGGTAGGCCACGCGCATCAAGTTGACCTCCGGCTGTTTGTCTTGTAACGAGCAGCCGGCGGTCTGAGCATGGAAGCGCAGCTTCCACGAAGCTTCACGACGTGCGCCATACTTGTGCCGCAAGCTCTCGGCCCAGACGAGGCGCGCCGCCCGGTACTTGGCGATTTCCTCGAAGAGATCATTGTGGGCGTTGAAGAAGAAGCTCAGTCGGGGCGCGAAAGCGTCAATGTCGAGCCCGCGGGCCAGGCAGGTGTCGATATAGTGGAACCCGTCCGCCAAGGTGAAGGCCAGTTCCTGCACGGCCGTGGAGCCAGCTTCGCGGATGTGATAGCCGCTGATGCTCACCGTGTTCCATTGCGGCACATGCTGGGTGCAGAATTCGATCACATCCGCGACGAGCCGAACGTGCGGTTCCGGCGGAAAGACAAACTCGTTCTGTGCGTGGAATTCCTTCAGGATGTCGTTCTGCAACGTCCCGCGCAGCTGGCCCCAATCAACTCCTTGGTCCTGCGCGTTGGCCAGGAAAAACGCCATAACGACGATGGCCGGCGCATTGATCGTCATCGACACCGAGACCTGGTTCAGGTCGATGCCGGCGAACAGTTCGTGGAGGTCGTCGAGCGTGTCCACGGCCACACCGAGCCGGCCGACTTCCCCCAGGGCGCGCGGATCGTCGCTGTCGAGTCCCATCAAGGTGGGCAGGTCGAAGGCAGTACTGAGGCCGGTCTGCCCCTTGTCCAGGAGATACCGAAATCGCTCGTTGGTTTGCCGCGGCGTGCCAAAGCCGGCGAACTGGCGCATGGTCCAGAGTCGGCTGCGATACATGCTCGCATGGACGCCGCGCGTGAACGGGTATTGGCCGGGATAGCCGAGGTCGGTGTCGAAATCGAAGCCGTTCAAGCTCTCGGGCGTGTACAAGGCTTCGACGGGAACACCGCTGACCGTCGTGGGGGGCTGCTCGCGCAGGGGCGCGGCGGCGTTTGCTTGTTGCCAGCGGTCCAGGGCGGTCCGGTCGGTGACAGTGGCCATGAATCATCCTTTCGGCGTGAACACGGAGAGTGAAAGCCTCAGCGCTCCTGGTGGTTGGTTGGCGTGAGGCCCTTGACCCGGTCAAAGATCCTAAAAACCCGGGGGCCGAAACCTTCCGCGTAGGAACGGATATAGTTGGTAACGTTCTGGAACGCCTCCAGCAATTCAGCGATTTCCTCGGGACTGGGTTGTTCGTACAAGAGGCGATCGGCGATCTCTTCCAGGTCATGGGCTTTGTCGGCCATGACATTGAGCGCGTTGGCCAACTCTTTCCGCTCCGAGAGTTTGAGGTCCGGCACACGCTTGAGCAGAGCCATGAACTCGGGTTTTCGCTGGCGATCCGTCTTGGGGTACTCTTTGGCCAAACCCATCACTTTCTGGCGCGCGAAGTGATGCTCCATGTCGCACTCTAATTCGGCAATCTCTTCGGCCGTGGCTTCTTGGAGGTAGCCCGCTTTTTCCAACTCCTCGTCCGAATACTTATGCAGGTAGGCGATGAGGGCGTCATCTCCCTCCTCGGGACCAGGAGGTGGAGGAATCGTTTTCGAGGTTCTCGCTTTGGAGCGCCGGGTCGTCATGAGCGTTTCCCTCTCCGCTTGAAGAGCTTGATTTGCCAGGGCCGGGCATCCATGGCGTGAAAAATGTACCGTACCTGGGGCGATTCCCTGTAAACCACTTCCAAGTACCTACCTGCGCCTGTTTGAGCGATGACGCGATTAGCTCCACGTCGCACTCTTTGTAAGTACTTGGTCTTACACAATCTCAAACACTCTTCGACCTCCATCCGTGAGACTCCGTGCTTGGCCAGGTTCTCGTCATGGAACCGATTGATCCTCATGCTCGCCTCGTACTAGACGCGCTCCAGCACCAGCGCCACCGCGTTGCCTCCCCCCAAACACAGCGAGGCCAAGCCGCGCCGCAGCCCCCGCTGCTCCAGCACATGCAGCAGCGTCACCAGCACCCGTGCCCCCGATGCCCCGATCGGATGCCCCAGCGCAATCGCCCCGCCGTGGACGTTGACACGACTCTCCTCCAGTTGCAGCTCCTTACCGCAGGCCAACATCTGCGCCGCAAACGCCTCGTTTAGCTCGAACAGGTCAATGTCCTTCAGGCCCAGTCCCGCCTTCTCCAGGACCTGCCGAACCGCGTACACCGGTGCAATAAAGATATCCTTGGGCGCCACGCCGCTCGTCGCATAAGCGACAAGGCGCGCGAGCGGCTTCTTGCCCAGCCGCTCGGCCGCACGCGCCGAGGCCACTACCAGCGCGGCGGCGCCATCGCTCAGCATGGAAGCATTGCCGGCCGTCACCGTGCCCCCGTCGCGGAAAGCCGCTCTGAGCTTGGCCAGGCCCTCGACCGTGGCATCCGGCCGCAGCCCCTCGTCGCGTGTCACGGTCTTCGCCCTGGCACCGCTGCCAACCGTCACGGGCACGGTCTCGCCTTCAAACAGTCCGCGGTCCCAGGCCGCCGCGGCGCGCTGATGACTCTGTACCGCACAGCGGTCCTGCTCGGCGCGCGAAACTTGACACTTGTCCGCGATATGCTCCGCCGCCTCGCCCATGTGCCAATCTTCGAAGGCGCACCAGAGGCCATCATGGATCATGGCATCGACCGCCTTCTGGTCGCCGTACTTCCAGCCGGTACGGGCTCCAAAGAGGAGATACGGAGCCTGGCTCATGCTCTCCATGCCGCCGGCCACGATGAGCTCGGCGTCGCCGGCTCGAATGGCCTGGGCAGCCAACATCACCGCTTTGAGGCCGGAGCCGCAAACTTTGTTGACAGTGAAAGCCGCGATCGTGTCAGGCAAGCCCGCTTTGAGGGCGGCCTGGCGGGCGGGGTTCTGACCGACACCGGCCTGCAACACATTACCGCAGATGACTTCGTCCACCCGGTCCGGCGGCACCTGCGCCCGGCGCAGCGCCTCGCGGACCACCACGGCCCCGAGCTGCGGTGCGGAAACATCCGCCAGGGCGCCGAGGTATTTTCCAATCGGAGTGCGGACTCCGGACAGGATCAAGGCATCTGGCATGACCGCTCTCCTTTGCTTGGCGAATCCAACAGGGCACCTATAACCAAATTATAAGTTGCTCGGTCGGAACCGAACAATGCGAGGTAGCGGGCTCAAAAGGCCTTTCCCTCCGCGCCGGAGCCCTTCCCCCGGGCGGTTCCTCGTCGAAGAACATAAGTTAACCCGGAAAGATCCATCGACTTGAGACAAGGCATGTTGTTGCAGGCCGAGCATCTGACGAAAGATTACAACGGTTATCGCGCCCTGAGCGAGCTCGATTTGACCCTCCAGGCCGGCGAGGTCTTCGGCTTGCTCGGCCCAAATGGCTCGGGCAAGACGACGGCGCTGCGGCTGCTGCTCGGTTTCCTGCGCCCGACCGCTGGCCGGGCCACGATCGCCGGCCATGATTGCTGGTACGACAGTGTGGCTGCGCGCCGCCACGTAGCGTACTTGCCCGGCGAGCTGCGCTTGTATGAAAACATGACCGGACGCCAGCTGGTCCATTTCCTGTGCCAGCTGCGCGGCTGTCCGCTCAACGCCACGTTGGACAACCTGGCGCGGCGCCTCGACATCGACCCAGATCGACCCATCGCGCATCTTTCGTCCGGAATGAAACGCAAAGTGGCCTTGCTCCAGGTGCTGGTGCCGCAGGTGCCGCTGCTCATCCTGGATGAGCCCACCAATACGCTCGATCCCACTATGCGCGATGAGCTACTGGCGCAGCTGCGTCGTGCACGCGATCTGGGACAGACCGTCCTGTTCTCCTCGCACGTGCTCAGCGAGGTCGAACAGGTGTGCGACCGGGTTGGCATTCTCCAGCGCGGCCAGCTGGTGCATATGCAGGATATGGCCGAGTTGCGCGAAGCCCGGCTCATTCGCGTCCACTTTGCCGAGCAGCCGCGGCAACTGGCGGACCTGCCGGGTCTGCTGCTGCGCGAGCAGCGCGAAAGCCAGGTTGTCTGGGAGTATCGCGGCCCCCTGCCGCCGCTCCTGGCCTGGCTGGCGCAACAGGCCGTTCACGACCTGCGCGTGGAGCCTCTGGGCCTGTCCGCGATCTATCACCGTTATCATGGAGCCGTCGCCTGATGAGAACCCTTGTTCAGAAGCTGCTGCGTGATGTGCGCCTGCCACTCTTGGTGGTGGCCTTGCTCCTGGCCGCCTTTCAGTGTCTGTGGGCCAAGATCACCGACCGCATCAGTGGGGAACTGGTGCCGACCTTCACGCAGCATATGTCGCTGGACTTCATCAAACAGGCGATCTTCAAGGGCCCCGGCAAGTTGGTGCAGACGATCATGGGTGGGGAAGCGATCCATCTGGAGCGCACGCTGGACATGCTCACGATCGGCTATGTACATCCGTTGATGTTAATCATCTTTTGTATCTGGGCCATCGGCCGGGCCGCGGGCGCCATCGCCGGCGAGATCGACCGTGGCACCATGGAGCTGTTGCTGGCCCAGCCGTTGGCGCGCTCGCGCTTGATCCTGGCTCACCTGTGCGTGGATCTGATGACGATACCCATTTTGTGCCTGAGCTTGTGGGCCGGCACCTGGCTGGGCACGTGGATGGTCGGCTTCCTGGAACTGGGGGCACCGCTCGATGCGCGCGAGCCGCGCGTGGACCCGCTGGTCTTTGCCCCCGCTCTGTGGAACGTGGCCCTGTTGATGTTCGCGGTCAGCGGCTACACGATGTGGTTATCGGCCAGCGGCCGGTTTCGGGGCCGGGTCCTGGGCCTGGCGGTGCTGGTCACGTTGCTCCAATTCCTGGTCAACCTGGTCGGTCAGATGTGGGACACGGCGGCTCCGCTGCGCCCGTTCACGGTG
>JBGQLF010000729.1:0-5938 GCA_041499985.1 Gemmataceae bacterium | reverse complement strand
TGGCACGCCCTGAGTCTTCGAAGGGCGTGTCTTCCGCAACCCACGCCCTTCGAAGACTCAGGGCGTGCCACCCGGAAACGGGCTTTCTTGAACCATGCCTCGAATCCCGAGAGGGCGGTGTTTCTGCTTGCGGTTCCGTCGGCGGTGCAGAGGGTGGCCTTGAGCCTCCGGAGGGCAGCAGCGTAGACTGCATCCGTAGGCCGAATCGGAAGCGCGGCTCGCCGGGAATGCCAGAAACGCAAAGCCAGGGGAGGGAAAGTCAAAGGTGGCAAAAGTCAAAGGTGGCAGGAACCGATTGGCCAATCGGTTCCTGCCACCTTTTCGTCTCCTTCCGGCAGATCCGGCAAGCGCAGGAGTTCCTCGTACTGTTGACACCGGCCTCCGTGAACCGGCCCTGGATTCTTCTGGAAACCGGGGCTGCCTGCGGCTGTGACCCGCCGCCGCGAATCATCGCTGTTCGCTACTATGTGGAGACGGACAACATCCCGTCCTTGATCAAAGGGAAGAAGGGTTTCCACCTGAACGAGCTGGACGCCTACCTGGACGAGGTGGCCCGTCGTGTCGAGGGCCGACATGAAACGATCCGCCGAGCCGATGCCTGATGTCTATCTGTCCTGTGCCACCTGCGACCGAACGCGGGCGGACGCGATCGTGCGCCAACTCGCCAGCGCGGGGCTTGCGGTCCGGCGCGTCTCCGAGCTGGAATGGCAACAAGCTGTGGCTGCGGACCGGGTCGAAACCGTCTGGGCCGCCCTGCGCAACAGCTCGGCTCTCGTCGTCCTCGGGACCCGCAGTCACATTCGCTCTCCCGTCCTGACGATGGAGGTGGGAGGGGCTCTCGCGCAAAAGTCAAAGGTGGCAGGAACCGATTGGCCAATCGGTTCCTGCCACCTTTTCGTCTCCACCTTTTCGTCTCATGGGTCCGCCTGCTGAGGCATGTCGTGCGTCTGGGTGCCGGCGCGCCTGGTGGATGAGCTCGGTCGTGCGTCAAGGCTTCAGCTCGATGTCGTGCGTCTGGGTACCCGCGCGCACGGTGTACGTGAGGCCGGACTTCTCCGGGTCGAGGTAGCGCGGCGGGATAGGCACGGACCTGTTGTCATGCTTCTCCTTCGCCGGAGGTGCGAGTTCCGTAGGTGCGGCGGGAGGCTTTCCCCCGCGAGTGGGCAGTCCGGTCGGCACCGCGGGATGCGACTGCACCGTGATGCGCACCGTTCCGAGCGGCGCATTGGTGATGGTAAACCGGCCGTCCTCGGTGATCAGAGCGTGTTCAACGCGGCCATCCGCGCCGTGGAGCAGGACCGTGCCACTGGGCAGCGGCTGGCCCTTGAACGTCACTATGCCGGACACCGAGGCCCTTGGCGACTCGCAGCCAACCATCGCCAAGGACAGCAACAGCAGCCCACGGGTCCCCCAGCGCACGGCAGTGGGCAGGGTGTCACGCCTGGACATGTCGACCTCCTTTGCGGCGGGGCACCCGCCCCGGGGACCATGTCACCAGTCAGAGCCCAACACTTCGCCGCCTGCCGGAGTGCAGAGGGCCCACCAGGTCTGGCCGCTGATGCTGGCCGACAGAAAGCGTACGCTCCCGTCCACCATTCCGACTTGGATGCCGCCAGCGTGCGGGCTCGAGGCCAGGGTCGGATCGCAGTTACCGCGGTAAGGGTTGGGCTGGACCTGGAACTTCGAGGACGGACCGATGGCGTAGCCGTTCCATATCGAAACCGAGAAGGCTACGTGCAGCGGCTGGATCGACGTGTCCGAGATCCAGTAGGCCCACAGACTGCCGCCCTCTTTGTAAATCGCATTGGTGCAGTGGGCGTATTTCTCAGCCAATAGGATGGTGTTGGACGTGCCGTCGGGACACGAGGCGGGGATGCGGAAATCCCCGTACACGTCTATAAGGAGGCCGTTCTGGTCGGTGGTGAGCGTCTGTGCGTTGCCCGCGTAGGAACTGGCGCCCCAGACGGCACCGGAGTTGAGGGTCACCACGCCACCGGTTTCGACGCTCGGATCGGACGGGCAGACGAAGGTCTTGACCGGCTTGGCATAGACGCCGTTGTTGCCCGCAAAATAAATGACCCCGTCGGACGAACTCTTGTAGAGGTTGTCCTGCTCCAGGTAGGGCAGAGAGTGTAAGAGGAACATGCCGTAGGCTTTTCCCGGTCCGAACGTGTTGGGCGGGGGCCACCAGCCGAGCCCGGGCGGGGTCCGCCCGTTCTGCTCCTGGAAGTGGTGACATGCCAGCATCATCTGCCGCAGGTTGTTGCCACACTGGATGCGGTTGGCCGACTCGCGGACTTTCTGGACGGCAGGCAGCAGCAGGCCGATGAGGACGGCGATGATGGCAATCGTTACCAACAGTTCGATCAGCGTAAAGCCGTCACGGGAGCGGACACCATGGTCTGCCAAGATGGGACTCCTTGTATCAGGATCGTGGGGCCCGGCGAGCGGGAGAAGCGTGAGCCCCTCATGACGACACGAACTCAGGGCTCGCGCCCCCGCCCGCCAGGGTTCAGGGATTCTTCAAAGGTGTTGCGTCCCAAAGCTTGACCGTGCCATCCGAGCTGGCGGTCGCCAGGCGCCAACCATCCGGGCTGAAGGCCACACCGCGGACCTTGCCGGGGTCCAGCAAGCTCAGCGCCTCCTGGCCGGTGGCCACGTCCCAGAGGCGCACGGTGCCGTCCTCACCAGCCGAGGCCAGCCGCCGCCCGTCGGGGCTGAAACTCAGGCCGCGGACTGGGCCGGTGTGCCCCTTCAGCTTGGCGACTTCCCGGCCAACCGCTACGTCCCAGAGGCGCACCGTCTCGTCGGTGCTCGCTGACGCCAGCAATCGGCCGCCGGGATGGAACGCGACGCTCTGCACGTACGACTCGTGCCCGCGCAGAGTTAGGACCTCCTGGCCAGTCGTCGCGTCCCAGAGGCGCACGGTCGCGTCGCTGCCGGCCGAGGCCAGGCGCCGGCCGTCCGGGCTGAACCGCACACCCAAGACGCCCGCCTCGTGTCCGCCACAGGTCAAGACTTCCTGCCCGGTGGCCGCGTCCCAGACCCGAACTGCACGGTCTCTGCCGGCCGTGGCAAGGTGCCGGTTGTCCGGGCTGAATGTCACATCGGTCAGCTCGCTATTCGGAACCTGTAGAGGCGGGGTGGCCTGGCTGCTGGCCATGTCCCAAGAGTAGACGGTGCCATCTCGGCCTATTGCCAACAAGCGATGGCCGTCCGGGCTGAACGCCATGACGCTGTACCCGCGCGCCGGTGCCGTGAGACCCAGGACCGGCTGTCCGGTCCGGGCATCCCAGACCTTAACCTGGTCGCTTTCGCCACACGAGGCGAGGCGGCTGCCATCTGGGCTAAAGGCCACGGACGCCACTTCCCCGGCGTGCCCCCGTATAGTGGTTGGCCCCTGGTCCTTCTGCCCGCTCCAGGCCCTCAGCCATACGTCGCGCCCGGCTGCCGCGGCCAGGCCCTGGCCGTCTGGCCGGAACGCCAGGGAGACGACGGGGTCGGTGAAGGTGCGCATGGCGTGCATATCCTTGCCGGTCGTCGTGTCGCGGACCTTCACGGCGCCCTCATTGCCTCCGGTAAGAATGCTTTGGCCGTCCGGGCTCAGGGCAAACGCGATGACGGTAAGCGGTGTGTTCAGGGATTGAGGGACCTCCTCGCCGGTCGTGGCATCCCAGACCTTCAAGGTTGGGTACCTTCCCTCGAACTGGCTAACGAAGAGACGGCGACCGTCGGGGCTGAACGCCAGGCTGTAGACCCCCAGCATGGACTTGTGCAGGAGATGAACCTCCTGGCCGGTCCGCACGTCCCAGATCCGGAGGCAAGCGTTGAGCACGCTGGCCACGCGGCGACCGTCGGGGCTGAACGCGACGCCCCAGCGGGCGGGGATACGGCCGGGGATCGTGGTAGCTGACTGGCCGGTTTCCAGGTCATGGACCGTCAGCCCCTCGCCCTGAAGCACGCCGAAGAACTGGCCGTCGGGACTGAGCGTGACGAAGGCGAAGCCGTAGCGGTGGTCGAGGCTACGCAACTCCCGACCGTCGGCTGCGTCCCAGACCTTGACGGTGCCATCCTCGCTGGCCGACACCAGCCGCTGGCCATCGCTGTGGAAGACCACGGTGTTGACCCAGGCGGCGTGCCCGCACAGGGTGAGCAATTCGCGCCCGGTGGTGGTGTCCCAGACGCGCACGGTTCTGTCATTACTGCTCGAGGCCAAGCGAGTGCTGTCGGCGCTGTAGGCCACGCAGCGCACCAGGTCGGTGTGGCCCGCGAGCCGGAGCCAGTCGGCGTAGCAACGGCGCTTGAGATAGTGCCATTCCCAGTGGCGCAGCGCAGGCGGGCACAACTCCAGCAGCATTTCCCCTCGGTCGGTGTTGCCCACCTGGGCTTCGTGGTCGGCCAGGCTGATGCGCTGGAAGTAGAGGTTGGTCTCCGCTCGGTCCAGGGCAACCTGCGTCTGGCGCCACTGCCAGGCGACGCCAGCGAAGCCGCCCAGGAAGGTGAGCAGCACTAGCCCGGAGAGGGCGGCCACAACCGGGTTGCGGCGGATCCAGCGGTACCCCCGCTCGCACGCGCGACTGCGGCGGGCCTGGATCGGCTCGCCGTTCAACCAGCACTCCAAGTCCTGCGCCAACGCCTTCGCCGAAGCGTAGCGCTTGCGCGGGTCCTTGTCCAGACATTTGAGGCAAACCGTTTCCAGGTCGCGGGGCACCTTCGGCTGGAGCCAGCGCACCGGCACCGGCTCGCGCAGGCGGACCTGCTCCAGAGTTTCCAACACGGTCGCTCCCTTGAAGGGAGGCCGGCCCGTCAACATCTCGTAGAGGATTGCCCCCAGGGCGTACACGTCGGTGTGCGGTCCGAGGTCCGCCCGCCGACCGTTTGCCTGTTCGGGGGCCATGTATTTGGGCGTGCCCAGCATGGCTCCGGAAGCCGTCTCTTCCTCCTTGCCAGAAAGCGCCGTGGCAGGGTTTTCCCGCGGGATCCCGTCTTCCGCCAGTTCCTGATCCTGTAGCCGGGCCAGGCCGAAGTCGGTCAGCCGCGGAATGAACCCCAGATTGTGCGCGGGGTTGGTCGGGGTATTTGTGGCTGCTTCCAGAAGGATGTTACTCGGCTTGAGATCGCGGTGAAGGATGCCTTGCGCGTGAGCGTGCTGGACTGCATCCGCCAGCGTGGCGATCAGTCGGGCCGCGCCCCTTACAGGTACGGCTGTAGTCTGTGCGCTCAGCCACTGGGCTAGCGTACCGCCTGGGATGTACGCGGACACAATGTAACACACGGGCCCAATTCCTCCGGTGTCGAAGACGGGCACGATGTGCGGATGATTCAACCGCGCGGCCGCCCGGGCCTCGCGCAGGAAGCGCTGACGCAATTCGGGCGTCAGAAGGGTCTCCGGCCGCGGCACCTTCAGCGCCACTAGCCGGCCCAGAAGGGGGTCTTGCGCCAGGTAGACGATGCCGAACCCGCCCGCCCCCAGCATCCGCAGCAGCTGAAAGCGCCCCAGCTGGCCGGTTCCCGTGGCGGGATCAAAAACCAAACCCGGAGGTAAAACGGACTCTCCGGGGTTCGGCAGGAGCGCTGGCGAGCGCTCCCGCCGGTCTCGCTCGAGCAGTTGCAAACAGATCTGAGCACGCCGGAGCCGCTCGCGGAAGGGTGTGGCCGCGGGCGGTTCCGGGGCCAAGGCTTGGAGCCCGCTGGCGGCCAGAGCTTCGTCATACTCCGCGAGGTAGGCCAGGAAGGCCTCGTCCAGCGGCGCACCTTCGTCATCCAGCATCGGAAGACTCCAGCAACTCTTGGAGCTGTTCGATGGCCCGGCCCCAGAGTTTGCGGGCTGCCTCGGCGGTACGGCCCAGGCGCTGACCAATCTCCTCGAACGATAGGCGCTCGTAGTTGCGCCAGCACACGACTTGGCGATAAGGCTCGGGCAGTTGCGCCAGGGCTT
>JBGQLF010000728.1:0-5939 GCA_041499985.1 Gemmataceae bacterium | reverse complement strand
GGCTGCACGAATCGCCGACACAGAGCGGAAATCACACCTCAAACCGGCATAACATTCAACTCGCCATAACGCCGGTTATCCCCAGCTGGGGATAACTGGCGAACTCCCGCACCTCGTGCATCTGGCCCCATTGCGGATGGCGTCGTTGATCGCCGTCTTCCGCAGGGAGGGGATGCCAACGCTGCGCTGCCCCAGCCGGTCGAGATCGAAGCCCGTCGCCGGACCGTATACTCTTGAGCCACCGCGCAGAACGCCGCGATGGCGAGTCCCCAATCCGTCTCCCTCGTACACCTGAAAGAAGGCGTGGCGGAGGGCACGAGTAGCAGGTCGGTCTTTACGCAAGTTGTCTTGGGTGCTAGAGCGCACTATACTTCGATGACGCGGGTCACCTGCTCCGAACGGGCGGGTTGACCCAGGGCTAAGGCAGCCCCGGCACCAATCACCTTACTCCGGCACACACCAAGCACCTCAGCAGCCTCAGCACCGGCACAGTTTCCGCGGTCGTTTGGCTGCCCCATTACCCCACTTGCGAACGGACCCGCGCCGCGGACAGCCGCAACGGGCCATCCCCTGCCGTGAGCGGAACTGGTCCTCCGGTAGTTTCATGAAACCTACGCCGTTGCCTGAACTGGTATCGGTCTTCTGCCGGGTGCACGCTCGCGACCGCGGCTCCTGCCCGGTTGCCCGCATCGCGGAGAAGAGCGTCCCGGCTTTCCCAGTCAGCGTCCCCCCGACAACTAAGCTCGGGACAACTACCGGCGCTGGTGCCGGTCGCTGACCGCCTGAGTGGGACGACGCTTGATGACGAACGAGAGGAAACCCATGTTAACAGCTCCAGCGACTATCCTGTATGTGGATGACAACGAAACCAGCCGCTTCGCCCTGTCCCTGATCCTCCGCGCGGCCGGTTACCACGTCCGCGAAGCCGCCACCGGGCGCGAGGCGTTGCGTTTGGTGGCAGGTCGCCCGGACCTGGTCCTCCTCGATGTCAATCTCCCGGACATGAGCGGCTTTGAGGTCTGCCAGCGGCTCAAGGCGTGCCGCGCCACCGCACCCGTCTTATTTGTGTCCGCCATCTCGGTGGATACTCAGGACCGGGTGCACGGCCTCAGTGTTGGCGCGGAAGGCTACCTGACCAAACCCCTCGAACCTACTGAACTGGTGGCCCAGGTGAACGCTCTGTTGCGTCTGCGGCGGGCCGAGGCCGACGACGTCCGTTCCCGGCTGGCGGCCATCGTCGAGTCCTCCGCAGATGCCATCATCGGTATGCTGCCGGACGGTATCATCGATAGCTGGAACCAAGGTGCCGAGCAGGTCTTCGGTTACGCATCCGAGGAAGCCCTGGGCAAGCCGTTTGCTTTCCTCATCCCGCCGAGTAGGTCCGAGGAACTGCCCGGCATCCTGGAGCGGTTGCGCCAGGGCGAAGCGGTACCCCCGTATGAGACCGTGCGGCAGCGGAAGGATGGCAGCCTGGTCGACGTGCTGTTGAGTATTTCCCCCCTCAAGGACCGGGAAGCCCGTCTCTTGGGAGCGTCTGCTATCGCCCATGACATGACCGCCCGTAAGCGTCTGGAAGAACAGCTACGCCAAACGCACAAGCTGGAGGCCCTCGGCCGCCTGGCCGGGGGCGTGGCCCACGATTTCAACAACTTGCTCACCATCATCAACGGCTATAGTCAGGTGCTCCTGGACTCCCTGCCGGAACACGACAAGGGCAGGGAGTTGGTGGCCGAGATCGGCAAAGCCGGGGAGCGGGCCGCAGGCCTGACTCAACAGCTGCTGGCCTACAGCCGCAAGCAAATCCTGCAACTGAAGGTACTGGACGTTAACGACCTGGTGACGAACCTGAAGAAGATGTTGAGCCGGATGATTGGTGAGGACGTGGTGTTGACCACGCGGCTGGCCCCTGACCTGCACCCAGTCCTGGCCGACGCCGGTCAGATCGAACAGGTCTTGATGAACCTGAGCGTGAACGCGCGGGATGCCATGCCGGCCGGAGGAAAATTGACTATCGAGACAGCGAACGTCCGTCTCGACGAAACTAGTCGAGGCGCCAACGACGAGGTCCAGTACGGCTGTTACGTTCGGATCACCGTGAGCGATACCGGCTGCGGCATGGATGCCGCCACGCAGGCCCGCATCTTCGAGCCGTTCTTCACGACCAAGGGGCCGGGCCAAGGGACCGGCCTGGGCCTGGCGATGGTCTACGGCATCGTCAAACAGAGCGGCGGTTCCATCAAGGTCGCCAGCGCGCCGGAGCGCGGAACGACCTTCACCCTCTACCTACCCAGCCTCGGAGACGAAGTCCCGCCAGGGAAGGGCCAGCCGGCCGCTGGGAAGACACTGGTCGGCACGGAAACGGTGCTGCTGGTCGAAGATGAGGATGCCGTGCGGACGATCCTCCACCATCTCCTCCAACGGCGAGGCTACAATGTGCTGATGGCCGCCAACGGCACGGAAGCCCTGGCGGTCGCAGCCCAGCATTCCAGCGGGATTGACCTACTCGTGACCGACGTGGTGATGCCCGGGATGGACGGGCGGCAAGTGGCAGAAGCCCTGCGCCGGTTGCACCCGAACATGCAGGTGCTGTTCCTGAGTGGGTACACCGACGATGCCATCATGCGCCACGGCATCTTGGAGTCCGAAACCGCTTTTCTCCAGAAACCGTTCGCCAGCGCCGCACTGGCCAAGAAGGTGAGGGAATTGCTGGACCAACCGGCCGGACACGGTTGACCATTCCCCGCCCGGGCGGAGGGCGAATCGTAACACCTGATTACCGACTGCACCAGGCGGTCGGCAAGGTCTGTGCTCGCTCCCGCACGCGGCGTTTGACCGATGCGCGAGAGGTCATGAAAGGGACGAGGAACAGGATTGGGTGGCCGAGAAGCGAGAGGCCCAGCGAGCACACCGAAGCACTTGTGCCAGAGTCCTGGCCGTTTGTTCGCGGTAAGGCCGCTTCTTGCAAACATCGGCTGCTGAAAGGGCCGGCGCGTCCCCCGGGCGGTTCGATACGCCGGTCGATCAGACCGGAGCGCGCAACGGGAAGAGCCAAATTGCTTACGGCGTGTCGGGCCGACGCGCGCAAGGTTAGGTCCGAACCGAAACCGAAATCGCGCAAACGTTTGGTTTGCTGTGAGCAGCATTCTTCCAAGGGCCAGTATCCCGTGCAGCTCTGATGAGCCTTCCGGCAGGAGTGACCAACGCAGACCAGCTATGATTTGGCCCTAGAGCCGGGTGCAAGCTGGACTGATAGGGTTTGTTTGTCACTCCCCCTGTTGCTTGTCCCTCGCAAGCAGTCCATGTGTGCAATGCGCGAACTGATGAGGGCTCGCGTGCCGATGTCAGGGCGATGGAAGACTCGTCCTTTAACGGACGAAGCTGCTTCTTCGGCAATCTGCTCTGCCTCTTCGAGATGTTCCCCAATTCCGACAAAGGCGACTGCTCTGGAGCCCGTGAGGAAGAGTCCTTGGTCTTCGAGGTTCACCGCTGCGAAGTATGTCTTCAGGTTGTCAGAATGAGAATCTGGACGAAGCTCGATGCGCTCATTCCGAACAGGATTACCCGGATACCCCTCTGGCACAACGTACTTGCAGACAGTCGCTTTATGGGCAAACTCGACAGGAACAGTGTGGAGTTGGCCTCTTGCCACAGCCCGGCAGATATCGATAAAATCGGTCTGTAAAAGTGGCAAGATATTCAGGGCTTCCGGGTCTGCGAATCGCGCGTTGTATTCGATCAGCTTAATGCCATCTCGCGTGGAAATGTAGTTGCCGTAAAGGACCCCCCGGTATGGTTTTCCCGTTTCCTCTTTGATGGCTTCAAGTATCAGCCCGTTTGCCCTCTTTGCTTTCTCCACGTCGGTACTTGTGAGGAAGGGAAGGGAGAAATCCGCACAGGAATAGGATCCCATCCCTCCGGTGTTCGGCCCTCTGTCGCCGGCGAACGCTCGTTTATGATCTTGGGCGATTGGGCAGTGAGCAACGCTCTCGCCGTCTGTAATGGTCTGGAGGCTGAACTCTTCTCCTTCCAACTTTTCTTCCACTATGACATGAGGATGGCGATGATGCCGAAGTAAGTCATCCGCATATTGCACGGCGTCGCTGATGGTCTGCAAATGCTCGCCGGAGAGACGGACGCCCTTCCCACCCGTGAGACCGTCCGGTTTGATCACGAAGCTTCCCAGAGCTTCAAGGTAAGCAGCCAACCCTTCAGTGGAGTCAATAACCTTGAATGCCGGATTCAGCCAACTCTGGTGTTTCATCACTAGCTGGCGAGCCCAAGACTTGCTCGTCTCTATTTGAGCGGCGGCTCGGCAGGGACCAAAAGTTGGTATTCCTAATGCTTCCAGCTCATCCACCAACCCAATCGCTAACGGTTCCTCTGGGCCGATGACCGCGAGATGGGGACGAACCTCCGAAGCGAACTCCAGCATTTCCTCCAACTTCGTGAGGGAACCGATGGAGACATGATTCTCAGGAATGGTGCGCAGCCGTGGGTTCTTAAATTCTGTGCGGACATAGAGTTCAGGCTTATAGGGACTGTCCTTACACCGTACAAACATAGCATCGGTGCGGGCATCTTTACCGAAGATCAGCACGCGGAGGGGATTGCTTGCATCCATGCTCATCCACCGTTTCCGTAACAGGACCCACTTTGTGTAAGCGCATCACGCATTGGTATGCCACTGCCTTGCAATCGCCACCTTTGAAGCAATATCCTCGGGTGAAGCGACGTCACTCCGGTGAAATAGATTGTTTATCGGCAGCAGAGCTGTGATCCTGGCTCTCGCCTCCTCAATTGTGGCAGCATCAGCTTGAAGGGCACCGACTCGGCCGCCACAGCCGCGATATCCGTCACTCGTCCACTCACACGAGCCGGGAAAAAAGACGACACCTGGCGCATGGAGAACGTGATCCGGAATGACGAACGGATGCCCAGGTGGTTCTTGACCCGGATATCCCGGCGGTGCCAGGCACATTGCCACACTCGCGACCGGACGCGCGTGGAGTTGACCATCCACGAGTGTCCCATCTCGAGCCTCCGCCATGACTTGAGTCCACGATGGTGTAAGAGTTGAGAATAACAGGATTGCTTCTGGGTCACCAAATCGACAGGCGAATTCGCAGATCTTCGGGCCGGAAGCGGTCAAAAAGAACTGTCCCTGCAGAACACCGCGGTATGCTATGCCGTCGGCTCGAATCCCGTGAAGCACGTCTCGGAGGATTGCACAACACCTCTCGTACTCCCCGACGGACATGAAAGGCAATTCTGGTGTCGGGGCCGAGTAACATCCCATTCCGCCCGTCTGTGGTCCTGTATCTCCAGCTTCTCTGTACGAGTAATCGTACGTTGCTCGGAAGAATCCCACACGCACCCCGTCCGTCACACAGTGCAACGTGAATTCCACAGAGTTATCAATTCGCTGTTCGAGTAGAGCGGCCCCGCCTCGTGTTGCGATCACGTTCAGCGTATAGGCAGCTGCTTCATCAGTGGACAGATTCACGCCTTGGACACGCACTCCCTTGCCGCTCGTGAGTCCGATGGGTTTAACCGCTGCTAGCCACGGCGGATTCCTGAAGAAGGATTCCACCTCGCTTCGCTCACGAACGACGCGGAATGGCACGTTGCAACCCGGCAAATGCCGCTCCAGGAATTCTCGCATGTACACCTTATTGCCTTCGAGCTGAAAGGCTTCGCGGGTAGGCGCGCAGACCCAAAAGCCAGCATCGGTCAGCGCATCTGTCAGCCCCTCAGCGATCGGCTCCTCGGGGCCAACCATGACCAAATCGGCATCCACTTCCGCAGCAAACCCGATGATTGGAGCCAAGTCAGTGTACTCACCGATGCGACAGCCACGGCTTTGGCTCACGATCAACGGATTACGCGCCTTCATGAACGCGAAAAGCTCTGCGTCCTTCACCACGGACTGCGCAATGGCG
>JBGQLF010000727.1:0-5941 GCA_041499985.1 Gemmataceae bacterium | reverse complement strand
CTGGTTGGGGTGGCAGGGCGAGGGTTAGCAACACCTTGTATCCTGGCCGGAGAGCCTTTGCTGATTCAAGCTATTTTTAAGGTAGACAAAAAAGAGCCAGAGATCACGGAAAGTGCAGGATGGTAAATCACTATTGACTTTCCTCACCGGCTGCCCGCAAAGTAGGCGGACTGGCTCCGAGGAAAGCCATGAACAGTCCGCTGGATGAGATGGTGCGGTGGATCTGGCTGCTGGAGAAGACCGCGCGCGAATCCTCTGGTACCACCCAGCTGCGTGGCGTAATCTGCCGGGAACATCTGGACTGCATTCTCGTGCTTCGCGGGCCGCGGAGAGAGCATGTCCAGTGGAAGGAAACAGAACCGGCCGCGGTGATAAGTAGACTGCTGCCGGGACAACACTAGCCGGACTCATGGCGATCTCGCCATGAAGTCCTCTGCTAATTCAGCCGCGTCTGACTGTTGCCACTGAAAATGCTCAACCCAGCTGCCAATAGCTACCCAGACGCAGCCCGAATGCCGGAGGCACGGGGAGGCCCAGAGTCGAGGGGTGGGCTTGGTAGCGAGCTTCTGCCAAGTTGCTTTGAAAACGACAATCCACTGATCGGCATCTTGGGGGCGCATGCCATTCCTCTTGGGCTGGCCCCTGGCGCCGTTGACAGGGAAGGTCTGTGTCGAGTAGTGAAAAGACAAGAATAGATTACACCACACCAGACCGACGATGGCAAGCGCAAAGAAACGCCCCCGCAGTCACCATTGACTGCGGGGGCAGAGGGACCACCCGAAAGTGGGATCACTACTCGGGTATCGGCCCGGCACGATCCTGAGCTTGAAGAAACGGGGCCGATTTCCCATCTCCCAGCCCGAGGTTCCCATGGCCAGCACGCGCCCCTCCTCCTCGCAAGGCTTCGTGCAGAAGCCCCCAGGAATCGACCACCGCGCCCACATCCGCTGCTGCCTCCACCGGTTGAGCTATTTTTCCCTGGTCGCCGGCCCGAGGCGGCAGACCTTGGCACAGGCCACCGTCCGTGACATCTCCGCGGGTGGCATCGGCTTGAGCATCGGCCGGCGGCTGGAACCTGGGACACTACGGTCGCTCGACCTCGACGGCGTCTGCCGCCTCCTGCTCGGTCGCGTCATGCGTGTCAGCCTGGAAACGGACGGGAACTGGCGCATCGGCTGGCGGTTTCTGGCACGGCTCAGCCCAGAGGAACTTCAAGCCGTACTTGGAGATGGCCAGTTTCCCCGCCACTGTGCCTCACTTCCCAGCTTTCGCACAGTGGCTGTGCCAGGGCCGACTTGGCGTACTTGATCCTCTTGGCCTGTGCCCGCAGAAACCCTTCCGGGAAAGTTGGACAGTTCCCTTGGGGCAATCTAGAGTTGCCAAGGGTATCCCTGGGAACAGCCGAGGAGGGAGTCATGTCCGAACTCATTGTTACTGCACGAGCAGCACGCGCCCAACAGGCTCGGGGGATCGACCGGCGGGCCAGCGTGCGTTACTCGCTGCAAGTCCCCGCCGCGTTTTGTCACCCCGTTGCAGACATGATGAACGACGCCTGTTGGAAGGCCGCCAAGGTACAAGACATCTCCGCCGGGGGCATCGCCTTGGTGGTCAGCCGCTATCTGGCGCCAGGGACCGTACTCGCGGTCGAGTTGGACGGCGTGCCCCACCGGCTCCTGGCCAGCGTGGTTCACACGAGGAGGGGTACCGGAAAAGCATGGTTCGCCGGCTGCGAGTTTCTCCGTCCACTGACCGATGCGGAGCTGCACGCGGTGGTGTAGACCGACCGGCTGAGAATGCCAATATCGGTGGCCTTCCCCTTCCCCCAGCTGCGTTGCGGCAAGGCAAGCAGGCTGGGTTCTCTTGTTGCGGTGGACCGTGCGGCCACGGCAGCCTACGCCTGTCGACGCCAATTCAAGTCTAACGGAAGAAGGGGTTGTCGGACGAGGTCGGTGTGTTTTATTGGATGACTGGAGAGCCAGCCGGGCTGGCTAACCGACCGTCATGCTTCCTCCTTTCGGGTTCCAGCCGAAAGCAACGCAGCGGCTAAAGCTGCGGCGTCATACTTGGAGTATAGGTAGCTGATCCGTTGGCCCTTATCCGTCATGGGACCCCCTTTCTGTCCGGAAAAGGTCTAAGGAGTTTGCTGTCAGCTGTCAAGAATAGCTCAATCCAGCCCTAAATTGACGCATATCGGCAATCTGCCTGACGTCAGGTTCAGGTGTACCCTATCCTGACAGCGGCAGGCTGTCCAAACAGGTTCAGTTGTCCGGCGACAAGCCGATTGACATATTCCTCTAATGCAGGTAAAGTGACTATAGATCAATAAATCGTGAGAATTTGACATGTCTGAGCTTCGAGTCCGAAACATGGACGAGTGGGTGATCGCCGAGCTGAAGGCGCAAGCCAGGATGCACGGCCATTCCCTGGAGGCCGAGCTGCGCGACCGGCTGCGCGAGCTGGCGCTCCGGCCGCGGCGGGAGATGGCCGACAGGACCGCCCGCCTCCGCAATGCCATTGCCCAGGAACACGGGCTATTGCCGGACAGCGCCGCGGCGATCCGCGAGGACCGGGACGCGCGCGGATGATCGTCGTTGCTGCCAGTATTGCCGCAAAGTGGTATCTGCACGAAACAGGCTCTGAGGAGGCGGCTACTCTGCTGACGTCTGCTTCTGTCCTGATCGCTCCCGCCCTGATACGCATCGAAGTCACCGGCGCAATCCTCCGCCGCTACCGTGAGGGGAAGCTGTCGCTTGAACGGGCGAGAGAAGCGTGTGCGTTGTGGGACGCGGACCTTGCCGGCGGCGCGCTGCGGCTCGTGCCCGACGAAACGCTGATCATGCCCGCTCGTGCCATCGCCTTCCAGATACGGCACGCCATCCAGGATTGCCTTTACCTGGCCGCGGCGGTCGAAGCCGGAAGCGCTCACCTCGTGACCGCCGATCCCACTTTCCACGTCCGCGCCGCATCCGCCTTCCCCTTTGTCGAGTTGCATGCGGCGGCGCGGCCCCAATGCTATGAGCGCCGTCGTCCTCTATCGCATCGATCCTTCCCGCAACATGCGGCGGTTCTACCGGCTGGACGTGCATCAGGACCTGTTCGGCTTTTGGCTGTTCGTCAGGGAATGGGGCCACATCGGGCGGCCGGGGCGAACGCGGATCGTGTCGTTGGCTACGATCGACGCCGCCCATGATGCCCTTCAGCGCCAGCGCCGCACCAAAGAGAGGCGAGGCTACGCGGCCCTCGAGGACTGCACCGCAAACAGACGTGCAGAAGGCTGAACTAACCGATCAACGTTCGGCCCTCCTGCCCACTTTTTCGAAACTCACCGTCTCCTTACAATTGGGAGAAGTCGATTCCGACGTTTGCCAGAAGCGTCGAGGCGCTCCCTCTGAGTAGGAGATCGTCGTGCCTATTGGGTTCCTCAGCGAGACGGAACGCGAGCGACTCGATGGGCGACAAAGGACTAGTTGTGCGGTTGGAAGACATCGTTCGCGACGAGAGCAATCATGCCGATGAAACCGAACGCCTGCTTCGAGAGTCGTCGCTCGAACGAAAGTTCCCGGGCGGGGAGAACCCAGTTGCTCCACCATCTGACGCCGCCCACGGTGGGCGGCGAAGAATGACAACCCTAACCAAGGAGCCTGTGATGCGAGGTGCGATCCTGTACGCGGTGTTGCTCTTCGGGCTGTTCGGTCCGACCCCACTGGCCAAGGCGGCAGACCATACCAAGGACACGCCCGAAGAGGTGAAGAAAGCCGTGGCCGAGGGCAAGGCCGTGCTGCTCGACGTGCGCGAGAAGTCGGAGTGGGATGATGGCCACCTCCAGGACGCCAAATTGTTGCCGTTGAGCGTCCTCACAGCCGGGGCGAAGGGCGAAGACGTGCTCCGCGTCGTCTCCAAGGACAAGATCGTCTATTGCCACTGCGGATCGGGAGTCCGGTGCTTGAAGGCGGCGGACGAGCTGAAGAAACTCGGCTACGATGTACGGCCCTTGAAGCAAGGCTACAAGGACCTGCTTAAGGCCGGCTTCGCCCCGGCCCCGAAGTAACCGTGGGAAATGGGCGGCACATGACCTTCGCGACGGCCGCTACTGCTCGCAGGTTTTTTCCACACGCCAACAGGCTCAGGATTACCCTGGGGCGGTCCGGCGAACTGGGATAGCTCGCGGGGTCAAGGTGGTTGAGGCGAAGTCTTGGTAGGTGGCCAGTGCCATCGTGTGACTTTGCACAAGCAGAGTCACACGATGGCACCCAACAGGAGAACACAACCATGAAGTGGGTCGTCCTTGTTCGTGTACAGCGTGCTTGGGGCGCCGCTGCGACGTTCACCGATGCCAAGGATGCTGCTTGGTTGTCGGATTGGTTGAGGGCGAGAGGTCGAACCGTGAGGCTCCTGCCTGCGTGCCGGCCCATTCTGGCTTGACAAAAAACTCTCGTAAGGTAAGAGAACGTCCAAGGAGGTGGCCATGAACGACAAACCGATCCGTCTCCGGGAATTGGTCCCTGGGGACAAACCAAACAGCACTCTACTGATCTTCGTCGATGATCACGAAGGACTCTGGGCGCACACTTGGCGTTACCACACCGACTCAGAAACGGCCGAGAAGATCCAACAGTTTTGCAAAAACCGAGCGGCACAGAATCAACCAATCTACAAAGAAATTGTAGAAAGGGATTTTGGAGTGTTGCTTTGCCACTGACGACCAGTTTCTAACAAGTGCTCCCCATTCTTTCTGTGCGGCAAGCCCGCTTCTCGGTTCGCCCTTTAGTTCGCGCAAAAACGTCAGGTACGACGGTCGCAGCAGAATCCACGCGGCTCGCTGCCTGACGTCGAATGCCTTGTCCGGGTGTTTCCGGACGCTTGGTGTTTTGGCCATGGCCGAACCTGCGCCTCCTTGCCTTCTAGGCGAGGTGCAGTTGCAGGAACGAGAGGATCTGCCGGATTATTTCCCAATCGTTTCGGACAGCACGGACTTCATCTGCTGCCACGACTTCTTGTCCGCGGCCTCGTTGTACGCCATCCCTTTGATCCCCTTCGTGTCCGCTTCCGGAACCGTGAAGCTGTGAACCGCCCCGGGGTACGACTCAAACTGGTACTTCACCTTCGCCGCCTCCAGCGCCTCCTTGAACTTGGTGATGGCCTCCGCGGGGATGAACGTGTCGTCCGCCCCGTGGCACACCAGAACGCGGGCCTTGATCGCTTTCGCCTCCTCGGCGGTTGGCGTCGGCAGCGCCGCGTGAAACGTCACCACCGCCTTGAGGGGGCTGCCGCTGTACGCCAGCGTCAGGGCCGTGGAACCGCCGAAACAGTAGCCAATGGCGGCCAACCTGTCACCGTCCACCTGGCCCTGTGACCGCAGCGCCTTGAGGCCGGCCTCGGCACGACCCCGCCACACCTTCTGGTTCATCCGGACTGTCTGGGCCATCTTGCCAGCCTCCATGGGGTGCTCGACCACCTTGCCTTCGCCGTACATGTCGGGGCAGAACGCCACATAGCCCATCGCCGCCAGCTGCTCGGCCCGCTTTTTCGCGTACGTGTCCAGCCCCCACCATTCATGGAAAACCAGGACGCCGGGCCGCTTTCCAGTGCCGGCGTCGTCGTAGGCGAGGTAGCCCTTCAGCTTTACGCCGTCGTGCTCGTACTCGATCACCTTGGTTTGCACCGCCGCTCCGGCGGTCCCCGTCGCCACGAGCAACGCGGCGGCCACGATCACAGTTCGCATGATGCGTCTCCTTGGGTCAAACGGGCTAGGCTTTATGATATGGGGCGTCGGGCGGATGCATAGGCAGTGGCCTCGGCTGGCCATCGGCATGGTTGGGGCTGCGTCCTTCCTCGTCACCTCCTCAGGGGTCCGAGCACCGGAGACTAGCACCAAATGGTTTTTTGTCCCCTTGGGATGAACTTAGCGATGCTACAGAGTATACTACTCCCTGACACAGTG
>JBGQLF010000726.1:0-5943 GCA_041499985.1 Gemmataceae bacterium | reverse complement strand
TCATGGTCTGAGCCGTGATCCAGGTTCGGCCGCCCGGCCAGCCGCCCACGTTGGGCGGGAAGAACAAATCCTGGCCCAGCTGCCCCATCCAGTAGGCGAGAACGTACGTGCTGGGCGGCGGGTCCAATTGTTCCAAGGCGCGCACGGATCCGACAACGTACTCCACCGGTCCGAGAATCCGTGTACCCAGGTTGGCGTCGGCAAAGAAGGCCTGGGAGCGCAACACGGTCTCGACCGCCCAGCCGATGTCGAGAGCGTGTTCACGCAGACCGGACGCCAGGGCCTGGATCCCGGCGGCATCCACGGCGCCTTCGCCCAGGAACAGCTCGCCCAGCCGCATGGCCAGGCGCTCGGCCGTCGCCGGCTGATCGAGCACCAGGCGGACCAGGTCCTCGCCACGCCAACGGCCGGCGTGGCCAAGGATCGTCTTCTCTCCGTCATCGTGCTGCGTGGATTCCTCGTGAAACTTGCCGTTGGCGAGCGTCCAGCCGGTGAGGGCGCGGGCGGCTTCCTTGACGTCGGTCTCGCTGTAATGGCCGATGCCGAGCGAGAACAGCTCCATCAGCTCGCGGGCCAGGTTTTCGTTGGGGTGCTCCTTGCGATTGGCCGGGGCATCGAGCCAGAGCAGCAGCGCCGGGTCGCGCACGGCGGCGTGGAGCAGTTGGCCGAACGGCGCCCGCGCTAGCTCGCGGAAGAGCTCGTTTTGCCGGCGCATCATCGGCAGGTTGCGGATCTTCAGGGCGCTGGTGGCAAAGTGGTTATGCCACATCAGGGTGAGCCGTTCGCCCAGCGGGTCTGGGCTGAACAGCATTCGATACACCCACCAGGCTTTCAACCGCTCCGGCTCCTGGGCGGTGTCGGCCAGAAGGCTGGCTGTTTTCTCGAAAGCCTCGGGTACGCCCCGCAGGTGTGCCTTGCCGGCGACCAAGCGGTCGATGCTTGCCCCTGGACCATCGGCGAGATCGCGCTGGATCTCGCTCCAGGTGGCAGCGAAGCCGGCGCGGCGGTGCAGGTGGACGACACGGCGCAGATTCCAGGGAGCCTCCGTGCTCGGGCGGTAAGGAGTCCACGGCGACGCGGAAGAAGTACGTTGGCTGGAGTCGCTCATGACGCTACTCCTTTGCCAGCTTGGCGGGCGTCGTGGTGCTGCGGATCTCGCCCACGTCCTTGGTTTGGCCGGCTTCGACGAACAGGCCGCCCGGCAGGGCGATGGGCGGTTTGGCATTCTCCAATGGCTTCTTGATTGGATTCCCCTTGGCGAGGGGCTGGAGCTCATATGGCAAGCCCGGAAGCAGCCCCTCGATGCGGAACTTGCCGTCGCCATCCGTCGTAGCCGCGCGGGTGAATAGGTCCCTCTGAAGGAGCGAAAAGATCCCACCGCGGCCCAGGACTTCATAGGGCAAGGTCTTGTCGGTCGGGCTCGGACGGAGGAACACCTCGAGCCGCAGCCCTTCCCAGGGGTGTCCCTCGGCATCGACGATCCGGCCCGAGACTGCGCCCACGGGTTCCAGACGCACCGTCAAAGGACAGGCTTCGTCTCCGCGGAACGTTTGCACTTTGGCCAGCCCTTTCTCCGGATGGACCAGCACCAAGGTCCGTGGCTGACGCGGGTTGAGACCGTACATCGTGAACGTGTCCGCCTCCAGCTTCTGACAAGCCGGCTGTTCAAAGGGCCTGGACTGGTAACGAGCGGCTGGCAGGACAGCGGTCAAGCCGGTGGCCAGGACCCCGGTCAGGGGTTTGCCATCGGGACCGACTACCGATCCGATCACAGTCCGGCCTGGCTCCAGGGCAATGTCGCAGTTTGTGGAGTTTGGAGCTTGTTCGGACGGATGAATGCGCACCATGGCATGGAACATGATTGGGTTGACGGGGAAAGGCACCGTCCTCTGGGGCTGAGCGTCCCCGCCTTCGACGGCTCGCGGGAAGCGGTCGTCATCCGCCCAGACGCAGAGCAGGCCCGGCCCTGGCAAAGCAACAACTGCGAACGAGCCATCGGGGCCAACCTCACCCCGGCCGTCCACGATCAGAGGCAGTTGGCCGACGTCCACGAAATCTTTGAGGTGCGGATTGTCGCTCAGGGCATAGTAACCGACCAGGCCTCGTACCGGCTTGCCGGTCGATCGGTCGGTCAGCCGCCCGCGCACGGCCAGGCCGCGTTCGAGCTCGAAATCCACGGTCAGCGGTTCCAAACCAAGGGTCTCCTCGATCGGCTTGAACGAGCTGAAATACGGAACACCCGCGGCAATCACAAGATGGCGCCGACCGGTCTTGGCCACGCCTTCCAGGCGGTAGCGACCTGCCGCATCGGTCGTCGTTCGGACGGTACCGCCCTTGCCATCACCGAGCGAGAAGCCCATCGCGACCGTGATTCCAACCAGGGGTTTGCCGGTGCTCTTTTCGCGGACGGTACCCAGGATGGGCCAATTCGGGCCCGCTACATAGTCAAACGTGGCCGGATAAGTGCGCTCACTCTTGGCCGATCCCACCTCGGCATCGCGCACGGTATGGACAGAGACGTAGGTGTTCTCGATGCCCGGTGCCTGGATTCGCAGACGCACCAACCGATCGCGCCCGAAGCCGGTCAGGCGAAAGCGCCCATCCGCGCCGGTCTTGACCGAGGTCGGCACATCCAGCACTTCAGCCCCCAGGTGTGGCCCCGGCGTTCCTCCCGTGGCCCCGAGTGTCTTTCTCATGGCGACCATCTTCTCGATATCTCCCTTGTCCAGGAGCTGCTTGACCGCATCGAGCGCCGGGAGTCCGCTGGGAGCCTGCGGCTTTTCCACGCGCAGGACGGTGACGGTGCTGCTAGCGATCGGCTGGCCCTCCAGATCGAGCACGCGGCCCTGGATCGGCACATCATCCTTCGCCAGCCGCAGCGTGATGTTGCCTGCCTTGTCGAGTTGCTCCAGTTCCGCCCAGTCCGGGCCATAGCCCGGGGCACGGGCCACTACCAGGGCGCCGTATCCCAGGTCGGCTCGCCGAGCCGTGAACGAGAATCGACCATCCGGCCCAGTTGCCGCTCGGAGTGGCAGGTCCGCCATTTGCGGCGGGTCGTCGGTCCACAGGTACGTGGGCGGCCCACCGATGAATGCCTTGGGGATAACGGGTAGGTCCGCTTTGCTCTTGAAGGTGTTGCGTGCCAGATACAGCTTCGCTCCGGAAGCCGGCTTGCCGTCCGGATCCAGGACGAGGCCGCTCAGCACGACCGCTTCATCAGTGTTGTCCGGTGCCGCCGTGGACTGGCTCTTCGCCGTCGCTTCTATTGGCGTCAACGAAGCGGCCGGTTTGGCCGCCTCTTTCTCCTGCGGAACCGCGGCGGCCGCGGGCTGACGGACCAGCATGCCGGCGCCGGTGGCCATGAGGGTTGTCGCCAGCAAAAGCGCCGTGGCGATCTTCAGTTTAGTTACGAGCATGGTCTGGGTCACTCCTTTCACAAGGGCGGCGACTTCCGCCGAAATGAGTCCGCCCGCAGCCGTTTGGCCGGCCGCGTACAGCGCTGCTGCTCGGGCCGTGGTCTCGACGAGAAGGTCCGGTACCGCCGCCGTGCCCACACTCTTGGACACAGCGGCAGCGCCCAGCACGGCCGACAGCGTGACGCCGCGGCGAGCCAGGCGTTCTTGCAACTGTTTGCGTGCCTGAGAGAGCCGGCTCCAGACGGTGCCTTCTTTCAGGCCCAGCTGGCGGGCGGCCTCCGCTCGGCTCTGGTTTTCCACGCAGCAGAGCAGGAACGGGGCGCGGTACTTCTCGGGCAGGCGCTGGATTTCCTCGTTGAGCAGCGTTTGCACTTCGTGCCAGGCCACTTCCCAGGAGGGATTGGCCGGCGACACGGTTTTGGCCCGGCTCTCGTGTTGCCGGCGTCGGGCGGCATTGCGTTTTGCGTTCATGGCCATCCGATAGGCGACTCCATGGAGCCAACTCACCAGCGCCTCGCTCTTGCGAATCGAGGCGGCTTTGCGGGCCAGGACCAGAAACGTAGCCTGGAACACATCTTCCGCGTCCTGCGTATGCCGCAGCACCTGCCGGCACACGCCCATGACCAGCGGCCCATGCCGGCGCACGAGGGCGGCAAAGGCGCTGTGGTCATTGTGGGCGGCGAAAGCGTGCAGCAGTTGCCCATCGGTCCGGTCCTGCGTCTGCGGTGCGCCGGCCAGCTTGCGGATGTGCCGGAGCACCGCGCCGAGTTGTGCGTGGGCCATGTCCTGGGATCTCCGAACAGTTGCGTTCCCTGATATAGCTCCCTGCGAAAGGAAAACCTTCGGACTTTTTATTGAACCTCTTGGCGGACGCGCTTGATCAGGCCGGTCTGCCGGGCGGCGTGCTCGGCATCGGCAATCAAGAGCGTTTGCATGGCCTGCGCCAGTTGTGGTAGGGTAGTCTGGGGAAGACTCCTTCTGGTTCAAGGGCTGGCGACACAACCCATGATACAGAAAGACTTCCCATTGTTTCTCACAAACAGCCTCAGGTTGTCGACAACGCAAACTGTCTCTTGAATGAACCTACGTCTGTTGCAACTTGGCGATTCGGCGCTCCCCATCGGGGGTTATAGCCATTCCTGGGGCCTCGAGGCCGCCATCGCCCGCGGTCTGGTCAGCGATGCCCCGAGCCTGGAGCACTGGGTTCGCGCGTGGCTGCGCCATGCCGTGGGTCCGCTCGAAGGCGTCGTGGTGGCGGCTGTCTGCCGGGCGGCGGTACAAGCCAGTTGGCCGGCCGTGTTGCAAGCGAACCAGCTTCTCCAGGCCAGCCTGACTCCGCCCACGCTGCGCCGGGCCAGCCGGGACATGGGCGAGCAGCTCCTGGCTCTGGCCGAGGCCTGGCCGTGGGCCGCGGTGAGCATGGCGGAATTACGGCACAGCGCACGCGCCTCAGAACCGCAGGAATGGCACCACGCGCCGGTGTTTGCTACATTGGCCGCAGCGGCCCAGGGCACGCCAGCGGAGAGCTTGGCGGTCTACCTGCACCAGGCGGCCCTCGGAGCGATCAGCGCCGGGGTGCGCGCCATCCCGATCGGCCATACCCACGGGCAGCTGGTGCTCGCGCGGCTGCACGCGGACCTCGAAACCCTCGTGCAGGAACTGGTCGAGCGCGACCTGGAGACCGCCGGCAGCTTTTGTCCGTCCTACGAGGTGCTGTGCCATGCACAAAGCCATCTATACACGCGACTTTTCCGGTCTTGAGATTGCATCACATCTCCCGATCTCACAGCATCACGACCATGGCCCGATGGCCAAGGGTTCCGGCCCGTATGCCGGGCCGCGTCGCCGCGTCTTCACGCTCGGGGTCGGCGGTCCGGTCGGCTCGGGCAAGACGGCGCTGGTGGAACGGTTGTGCCGGGAGTTCTGGCCCGCGTTTGACCTGGCGGTCATCACCAACGACATCTACACGCGCGAAGATGCCGAGTTTCTCGCTCGGCGGCAGGTGCTGCCGCTGGAACGGATCGTCGGCGTCGAGACCGGCGGTTGCCCGCACAGCGCCATTCGCGAAGACGCCAGCATCAACCTGGCCGCCCTCGCCGAGCTGGAAAAAAAGTTTCCCCGGCTGGAAGTGGTTGTGGTCGAGTCCGGCGGCGACAACCTGGCAGCGACCTTCTCGCCCGAACTGGCCGATCGCACCATCTATGTCATCGACGTGGCCGAGGGCGATAAGATCCCGCGCAAAGGTGGGCCGGGCATCACGCGCAGCGACCTGCTGGTGATCAATAAGATCGACCTGGCACCGTACGTGGGCGCCGATCTGGACGTGATGCGCCGTGACAGTCTGCGGATGCGCGGTGAGCGGCCATTTCTGTTGCTCAGCCTGCGGACCGGTGCCGGTGTCGAGGAGCTGTTGCAATGGGTGCGCCACCAACTCGAATCACAGCGACGGACTTCCGCGTCCCCCCGGAGTTGAGACGCTGGCGCCTGGCGGACAATCCCACCGGCCGCATCGGCGGGGTCCGCCTCG
>JBGQLF010000725.1:0-5949 GCA_041499985.1 Gemmataceae bacterium | reverse complement strand
GGCACGCCCTGAGTCTTCGAAGGGCGTGGGGCTGCGGCAGACACGCCCTTCGAAGACTCAGGGCGTGCCACCCACGTTGGAACCAGGCCGCATCGCGCAACGCCTACTGAGCCCTGAAAAAAGCTCTCCTGCGCGGTAGATCGTGCACAGACCGCAGTTAAGACCTATATTTGCACAACGGCAGAAACGGGAACGCCACGTTTTTCAGGCCAGCCAGGGGCGTGAGCAGATTGTAGATTTGCGATCGCAGATCGCAAATTGGATTGCAGCTGAGCCTTTCAATCTGCAATCTCCAATCTGCGATCTGCAATCGGCTGGGCCGATCCCGTCCTGTACTCGCACCGGGTGGAGAGGATTCGCTATGAGGAAGCTGGTTTGCGGAATTGGAGCCCTGGCGTGTGTGCTGCTCGCAGGCTGTGGTTCGTCCCCGGCTCCTGTGGAGGAGGGGATCTATCAACCGCCGCCGGCCCGCCTGGGGGACACCATCGATATCTCGCTGGAGCAACTCCTGACCAAGCCGCGGGCCGAATTGGCCGCCTTGGCCGAGGAATGGGCCGCCAAGATTCAGGTCCAACAACAAGGCCGGCTCGAGGGTAAGTTGCCGTTCACGCTGCTGCCAGAGCTACGCCTGCCCCTGGCCGTGCCGGTCTGGCGCTCAGCGCAGTTTTCCGCCAAAGTAGGCTCCAGCTTGCCGCCTTACGTGGCGGAAGACAGCAAAGACTCCGAGTTGGCCCTGCACCTGGCCCGGTTCGGCGATACCGAGGCGGCGCTGAAACTAGTCGAGCCGACCGATACCGCGACGCGGAGCCAGATCGAAGCGTGCCAGCAGGAGCGCAACTATCCTGTGGAATGGACACGGCTGGTCGGGCTGCTCCTGCATGCGGCCCAGATGCGCCTGGCCACAGGCGATGTGGACGGCGGCACGGAGGTCGTGGTGCTGCATCGGCAGCTGCAGGCCCTCCTGGATTCAAAGGCCACTCAGGGGCTTCTGGGAGCGACGCTGCTGCCACGCGGACGAGAGGCCCTGGCGCGGGCAATGGCGGCCTGGCGGGCAGACAAGAAAACCGAGCTGGCCGAGCAAGCCGCGGCCGCCTTGGCCACCTGGGGGGAAGCGCCGCCTACCGTCCTTGGCATCGGCCCGGGCACAGCGCGGGCTGAAGTCAATCGGCTCCTGCGCAGCCCCGGCACCGGCCCGGCGTCCCCGGCGCTGGCAACCGCTCGGGCGTTCGATCTGTTTCGCCTACCGTTCCCAGATGAAGGGGCGGAGGCCGTGATCGTCTTTTTTGACTCCGTCGACCGCTTGACAGAGCTCTATGTCACCTATCGAGTAGGTTTTAGTGATCATTATCCTGAGCCGGCCCAATTGGCTTACCTGCTGGAAGAGCGGGCGCTGCCGGCCCAGGAAGCACCCAAGGCGAACGGGCTGCGCCGCCGAACCTATGCGTTGGGGACCGAGCAGGCCGAGGCCCGGTGGGCTTGCGAAGTGTTGACCGTGGCCCATGGTGCCGGCCTGGGTGCGGCGATCCGCCTTCACGACGGCAAGGAGACCTTGGATCGCATCCCCCTGCCGCGTGACTTCGGCGACGTGCACCTGGACCGTTCGTTCGAACAGAACCGCATCCGCTTCACTCCCGAACAGCGGCGCGAGTTGCTCAAGGTGGAGCAGCCCAAGACCCTGGCTCGACTCACCAATCCGCTCCCAGCCCTGAAGCTGTCGCAGGCCAGCCTGGAACAGGCGCACGGCCAGGATGTGGCTTCTCAGCTGGTCCTCCATTATCCGACCGATGGGAGCCGCGGAGTACCCACGTTGCACCAGGTCGCGTTGCCGTTGTGGGCAACCCTGGGTCCGTCGCGCTGGGAAGGCGTGGGCGATTCCAGTGGCGGGCATTTGGCCCTCGTCTGGCAGGACACGGGGACGCGCTACACGCTCCAACTGCCGTATGAAAACGGCAAGCCTGTCGAACTGGAAGTCCGGGATGTGCAGGGCACGGAGCAAGTGGCCCAGCGGGTGGCGCAGGCGGTGCTTCTGGACCAGACGGAACGCGCCGCCCGCATCGAGGCCGGCAAAGCGTTGACGCGGATCCCACGCCACCTCGAGCAGATCGAGCTGGGCTTGCGCCGCGCGGAGGTGCTGCCACTCCTTCCACCCGGATCGACGGTCCTCAAGCGCGAGCTGCCCGGTGGCTTAACGGTCACTTTCAGCGGGGATCCGGGCCGCGGCGGTTCCGTAGTCCGACAACTATTCATCCGGTTTGACCAGGAGGATCGGGTCATCGAGCTGCGCGCTCGCCATGTGGACCAAGGGGCCCAAAGCGGTACCGCCTGGATGGGAGAGATCCTGAACATCGTCAAGAAGCGCTGCGGCGCCCCATTGGAGCAGCCTGCATCGTGGGCTGCGGTCTGGGCCGATCTGCCGCCGCGGAAGCCGGCCGCTGTGCAGTATCAGTGGCAGGACGACCTGTCACGTCTGGCGTACGAGCGCGACAGCGGCGGCGTGGAGCTGCGACTCAGCGACTGGACCAAGCAGGGCGCGCAAGACACGTTCCCGGCCCTGGAGTATCTCCCTCGGGGGCCCGAAAACTGTCCACTCGGGATGGCGCGCGACGAGCTGCTCCGGAAGTGGGGGGTCGGCCAGCCGGCCACGGCTGATGGTGCGCTAGTCCTGCCTCAACCGCCCTCGAGTTCCTATGATGCGCTGCTAGTCTGGTTTGAAAAGGAGATCGCCGTGCGCATCGTGGCCCGGCACCAGCGGCAAGGCTCCGCCGCAGCCGGGAACCTCAATCCGGCAGTGCTGGCATCGGCGGTGACCGAGGCCTGGGGTCGCGATCTCCGCAGCCTCGGCTGGCCGCGACGTCAGGACTTGACGACACAGAACACGCTCCAGAGCCTGGCCTGGCACGATGACCACACCCGGGTCCGCATCTTCTGGCAGGAGAGCGAGAGCGGTTTGTGTCGCTTGTTCACGGAATGGAAAGAGTTGTCTAAATGAAACGATGAACGATGAATGCTGAACGGAAACGCCTCTCTTGTCTTCCGTTCAGCGTTCCGCATTTCCTGCCGTTCCACTGCGATGCTCCGTGCCGTAAGATACAGGCGGACCCGGTTACTCACATCGGGGCCAGTAAGGCGTTCAACAACACGGCCACATCCAAGTCGGCGACAAACTGGAGCTGACCTGGTCGAAGGCTGGATTCGCTCGAATGTCGCTCTAGCTCTGAACGGCGACGATGCCTGACGAACTGTCGAAGGATACTCCGCCGCTCAGATCCTCTGGAAATAGCGCAGCCTGAACTCGTAGTCATCCACGAGTTGGTCAATGACGCCATTGCCATCGAAGTCGAAGTACCACAGGTAGCCGGGGTCGCCGGCGCGCTTGCCAAACGCGCCAAGGAAGAGCCAGAAATCCGCTTCATCCACGAAGCCCTTGCCGGCGCTGTCGCCGCACAGACGGAAGAACTTCTCCACCCGATTGCCGCCCGGAACGCCATCGCCGTCGCCATCCAGATCTTGCAGCTGATCATCGTGAATCCGGGTCGCCTGGATGGTCAGGGTGTAGCGGCCATCCGGCAGCGAATGGCCGAAGACATCCGCACCGGTGAACGTGATCACGACGACCGTCCTGCCCGCCGTCACCGAGGGCGTCACGATCAGGCTCAGCGGACCGCTGCTTTGCCTGGGCAGGAGGACCGGAATGTGGTCCACCGGGCCGCCGCTTTGTTTGGACAGCTGGAACGCATCGGCCGGAGTCCCCTGCCAGGATACCACCCCGCTGAACGTAACCGTGATGCTCGTGACCATGGAGCGCTGGGCAGAGCCGTCGTTGATGACCACGCTTTGCACGGTCAGCGGCGCCATGACCGTGACCAACACCACACCATTGCCGACGCCGCCGTTCTTCTCGGTCACAGTGACGGTTAGGGTGAACGTTCCGGCGGTCCGGTACGTGTGGCTCAGGTTGAACGTCTTGTTGGGGTTGAGGGCCAGAGGCTGGATACCGGAGCGATCGCCGTAGTTGACCACGGCGGTCCAGGTATCGGCGCCGGGATCGACGAACGATCCCTGCCGGGAGAAAGTACCTCCCGGGGGAACTCGGACCGCCGGACCGACATTCACGGTGGGCGGCACGTTGTTGACCGTGACCGTGAAGGTCTTGGCATCGCTCAAGCTGGGTGAGCCATTGTCGCTGACCTGGATGGTGATCGAGACAGTCAAGGGCCCCTCCGGTGGCGTCCACGTGAAGACTCCGGTGGCCGGATTGATACGTGCGCCGGCAGGGGCACCCGGTGCAAGGCTGAAGGTGTAGGTGTCGCCGGCGTCGGGATCCGTGGCCGCGGCTGTGATGGTGAGCAGGCTGCCTTCGTTGACGGTCTGGTTGCTGATGGCTGCGAGAACGGGCGGCTGATTCACGGCGAGAACGGTGATGCGTGCCTCGGCGACGGCGGGCGGCAGTTCGACATGGCCGACGTTGTCGGTGGCGATGGTGTAGAAGCCGTAGGTGTGGCCGGCGGTCACCGGCACGGGCGTGGAGGTCGCCGTCAGGCCGCCCAGCACCAGGGCATAGGCACCGCCGTCCTGCGAGACGTACAGGTCGTAATGGGCGATGCCCGAGCCGCCGGGATCGTCTTGACCGGCCCACTGCACCGTGATCGCGGTTGCCGTCGTCGTCGCGGGCAACGGCAAGACGCGGCTGGTCGGGGCGACGGCGTCCAGCGTGTTGCGGACCAGGGGCGTGTCAACCGGGTCGTTGAAGTCGAAGGTGATGCGGGCGCGGTTCGGAATGACCGTGCTGGTAGGCAGGCCGGCACCCGGCAAGACGCGGTAGCTGATGGAGCCCTCGCCGCGGCCCGTTGCGTCGTTGGGATAGAGCAGTCCCACGAGCGGATCATCGGGCAACCAGCCGGTGGCGGGGTCGATGGCACGTAGCGTGACGGTCAGCGTGCGGCTGGCGCGGTCGAGAGTCGCCTGGACATCGGCCAGGATTGCGGTATCGTTCACCGTCATCGGCACGGTCGTGTCGTAGTGGTTGAGGCCCGAGGGGATGCTGATCCGCTGGTTCCCGAAGGAGATCTCGGTCAGTTCGAAGGTATCGAGGTTGAGGTTGGGGTCTAGCGTGTCGGTGACGATGATCTGTCGCGCGGGGGCCGTGGCACTCGGCTGGTTCTGGAAGCGAATTTGGTAGGCGAGAGAGGCATCGGCTTGGACGAAGGCCGCGTCACCGGAGCCTGCTGGACCGAGCTTGTCGTTGGGGTCGAAGGAACCCACGGTACGCGAGGAGTTTTGGTTGATAGGAATCGAGGGGGGGTCGGGATACTTGTCATCCTTCTGGCGTACCTCAATCAAGACAGTTAATTCCGTACTAGCTCCTCGACTATCTGTGAAACGAATCCTAAAGGTGTACTGACCGACACTCGGAGGTGTCCAGGCAAAGACCCCTCTCGATTCTGATACACCCGGGGTAGTATAGGACGTGACATCGATTCTCGCGCCCTGGGGGGCTTGTTCGACATCGACCGCCAAGGGAACAAGCAAGTGGCAATCAGGATCAGGGTCGTACGCAGAGAAGGCAAATGACATGGGAAAGCCCACCACTGCCGGAACTGCACTGGGACCTGACACGGATGGCGGCAGGTTCAAGAGCGTCGTACCCGAATCAGGTGGCGTGAACGTTCTTTCGTATGCCTCCCGAGCCATTTCGAATGCGCGCTCGTAAGCCTTTGCACCAGCCCGCACCTTTTCAGGCAACGTGGGAACTCCGGTTTGGGCCAGCTAATCGTTTTCGCGTGCTTTACGGAGTTGATCATGAGCATCGAGAAGTGCAAATCCAGGCCATCGGCGTGAAAAAAGGGTAGCCCTTCACGACGGTAGTTATGATTCCTACTATGCTAGAGGCTAATGGCGCGCAGGAGTACCTCGGCCGACGCACCCGCGTGGCTGGCTCACGGCGGGATC
>JBGQLF010000724.1:0-5954 GCA_041499985.1 Gemmataceae bacterium | reverse complement strand
TCCCTTATGCTAGGAAGGAACGAGCCAAACGGCACTACCTACTACCATCAGCAAGGACTATGGGGTTTGAACATAGTCAGAATCATAACTATCGCCGTGAACGGCTACTATTGGAAAAACCAGACGGTTTCTACCCAGTACATGTTCGGCGAGAACAGCACCACGCGCATCACCAGCGTGACCGACGGCACCAGCAATACCCTGGCCATGGGAGAGGCCTGCCTCAATACCTACAACGGCGAGACGCAAGCCTGGGGTTTCCGCTCCTATTTCGGCCACGGCATCGATCCCGTGGGTACTTGGAACGCCACCCTGCCGGCCCAGGGATTGAACATCTGGAACTACAACGGGACGCAACTTCCGGTGGGGGAACGCGCGAGCTGGTACAATGCTTCCAGTCTACATCCCGGTGGCGTCAACTTTGTCTTCGCCGATGGTTCGGTCCATTTCCTCAGTCAGACCGTTGACGTGACGACGCTCACTTACCTGTGCCGTATGGCGGACGGCAATGTGCTTACGACCCAGCCGTTCTAAGGCGAGCGGCAGAAGAAAGCGTACCCGTAGGACGGCTCTCCCGAGCCGTCCGGACGGCTCGGGAGAGCCGTCCTACAGCGAAACCATGTCCTGCCGCTCGCCTAACGGCGTTTCATCAGGATACCGGTGCCTCATACTCCAGCCCGGCCAACAGCTGGTTGATCTGCTCGCGGCAGCGGTCGCGGGCAGTCGTCTGCTCGCGGAACTCGCGCTCCATCTGCTCCAGGCGATCCTCCTGCGTATTCAAGGCACGAACAAAGCGCTCGCGTAACTCTTTTTCCGCGGCACGGTCGCCCAAGGCTTGCAGATTCTCGCGGATGCGCTGTTGTTCGAGATGGATGCGGCCACGTTCCTGTTCCAGCTGCTGGATTTGTTGTTCCAACCCCGCCACCTGCTGCCGGTGCTCGGCCACCTGCTTTAGCACCTGGGCCGTGGGCTGATCGAGATAGCGCTGGTCGAGCCAGAAGGCCAACTGCTGATCCCTGAGGTCGGACAGGGAAGAGCTCTGGTGCAGCACACGCTGTTGGCGCACGACGAAGGTGGTCACTTTTTGGGCGGGCAAGGCAAACCGGAAACGCCAATAATTCTCCGTAGTCTCCTGCGGACCCGGAGTATCTGCAAGCTGCCATTCCTTCCCCGGGCGCGGATGGTCCAGGTAGATGGTCTGCTCGTGGTCCGACTTGTTGTTCCAGGTGTACGTGGTTTGCTGCATCTGGGTGTAATAGGCCCTCATTTGGCCCTGCCGAATGACCACCCGATGAGCGCGTTCCTCATGGGAATCGATGTTATCCAGCACGTGCACGGCCAACTCGACGGCGTAAGCCACCAGGCGTTGCTCCTGGGGCTTGAGGGTTTCGAGCATGGCCTCGCCGACGTAGCTGCCTCCCTCCAGAACCGTCACGGGCCCCCCTTCCAGCGTCAGCCCCGTGGTGTTCTTGAACTCCACGCAGCGCATCGGGTTTTCCGCCCGCGTTTGCTTGTTATAGAGCAGCACCGGCCGGCCTTCGAAGGGACGAAGCACGATCGGTACCAGGGCCGACTGGTTCCGGCGAATGGTGACAGGATGCTCAATCGTGTACTCAAACAGATCGCCGAGCTTGCGTTCGCGGACCTGAGTGGGGGTGGAGCTGGCGGCAGACCGCCGCATCGAGACCGATAGGGCTCGGGCTGGGGCTGGGGCCGCAGCTGCCAGTGCCCCTCCCCTGGGCGGCTCTTCCGGCGCAAACTCCTGCATCAGAGCGTCCACCGCGATGCCCTCTTCCACCTCCGGCGGCAGCACGCCAGTCGTCTCCTGCACCGCGACCACCGGCCGGCGGATGTAACGCGGCGTGTACAGGTCGTGTACGAATGAGACCGGCAACCCCGCGACCAGGGCTAGCTGCACATTCTCCCAGTCCTCATTCTGCGTGTTATCGACGACGGCCCAGCCCTGGATCAGCGGTGGCTTGCCTTCTTCGCCTAGAAGAATCCGATACGTCGCTTTCCATACCGGCGCTTCAAGCGTATAGCTAAGGCGAATCGTGCGCCGTCCCTGCCCCTGGGCAAAGAACGTGAAGGTGCGGGCCTCCGTCTTCTTGGCGGATAGCTGGGTGCGCAAGTAGTAATCGAGGTCACGCCGCAGGGCCGAGTCGAGGATCTCCAGTTTTGCCAGGCCATGCAGGTCGAAGGAACGCACCGCGCCACCGTCGGTCAGAAGGGACACCAGGACGGTCTTGCTGATGCCGTCCGCCGTCTGCCGCTCGGCCGTGTCCACACCGAGAAGGATGCCCTCGACGGTGTCGCCGGAGGTCTGGATGCCCGCGTGCACGCCCATGGCGCCGGTACGGGCCGGCTGGACCGCGATGCGTGCTCCCTTGATTTGCGGCAAAAGGCCGACGAGACTGCCCTGGTCGGGAATCGTCAGGGCGACCTCGGCCAGGAGCTGTTGCAGGGGCTTGGTGGAGTCATACGATACCGAGGCGATATGGCCGCCGTCGAGATCCAGGACGGTAAGTGATTTGAGCACATCGCTGACCTCGGCCTGCTTGAAGGTCAGGGCTAGCGTGGCCTCGCCCTCCACGGGACCTTGGCGCTCAAAGTAACCGACACCGTGCTTGTAAAGCACGATGCGGGTGATGGGAAGGACCGGCATGAGCAAGCTCCTGAAGCTGGGGGCGAGCCAAGGGATCATCCGCTTGCATCATACCGGCTGGCGTGCTTTTCCGTGGTCTCACGAGCTCAATCGCCAGGTCTGGTTCCAACCTCGGAACATGGCTTCGTAACGCAGTTCCTTCTGGTTAAGTGAGCGTGATCAACGGATGCGATGATGGTTCCAGTCGGTCATCTCCAGGGAAAACTCCCAATCGTTCTGGACCGGGAACAGCAGGAACCCCGACTCTTGCCCGCGGACCAAAGCGAAGAACTGGTCCACGGTGGCAACTCGTTCCTCTGCCTGAACGTCAGATTCTTGACATAATACCAAGAGGACCCGCGCGACAGGCTGGCGGTGAACGAGTAGTCCAGCGCCGTGTAGCGTGTGCCATCGGGTTTGTAGACCTTGAAGGCCACGTTGTCGTTGGCGGCCATGTAGCCCTGGAACCAGACCGAGATTTGCTGGCCGCTCGCCTGGCTGAATACATTGGCGGCCACGGGACGCTCCTCGGCAGTGAGGTCGGCGCCGGTGGTGCTCCCCGAGCTACTGACGCCGGAGTCGAGGACGGAGCGGACCGTGCCTTGGTAGGGCAGTGGGTTGACCCAGAAGGTGTTCGGATCGTACTCGGGCTCGACCACGTCGCCGTTGTGCTGAACTTCGAAGTGCAGGTGAGCGAGCGTGGAGGAACCCGAACTGCCGGCCAGACCGAGGACCTGGCCGGCGACCACGCTGTCCCCGACGTGGATGAGGATCGTATTGGTACGCAAGTGGTCGTAGATCGTGTGCCAGCCGTTGCCGTGGTCGATCTCAACGTAGTTGGCCGGCACATTGCTGGTCGCCCTATTGCGGTCGTACTCGCCGTCGTGCACGGCGACGACCGTGCCGGCGGCGGCAGCGTAGTCGGGCACGCCAGCGTCCATGGAGCCGAAATTGGCCAGCGTCATGTCATGACCGCTGTGGCCGTCGTAGGTGTAGGGTCCGCCGTTGTAGTCGGTGAAGGTGCCGCTGCGTGGATCGACATCGACATAATTGACGAAGCCCCAAGTCTGGAACGGCGTGCCACCGAGCGGCGTGAGGAACTTCTGGGGCAGGTCGGGAGCCGAGACCGGCGTGAAGCTGAAACTGAGCGAGGTGGTTCCGTAGGTTGTCGGGTCGATGGTCACCGTGACGTTGTGCGTGCCGGGCGAGGCGAACCAGCCACCGAGATACCAGCGCCAATTCCCAGTGCTGCTCGAACCAGCCCCGTAGCTGAAAAAGTTGGTGTACAGCGTAACGCCGTCGATGGTGTAGCTGACGCGATACGAGGCGTTGCTGGGCAACCCCTGCGTGGTCCAATCCGCCTCGACGTAGACCTGCTCGCCCTTGTTCGGCGCGGTCAAGGCGTGGTCGTGGGAGTCGACCAGGAAGGCGTTCGTCAGCGTGATGGTCGGCGTGAGGCGGACCTCGAGTTCCTCCAGCCGGGGGACGGCAAAGCATTGAGCGGGGCGAGGAGACACGTGCGGGGAAAATCGCTGAGCCCATCGTTTGAGCCCATCAGCGCGGCGCATGGGAAGACTCCTCCTGGGGGACAGGGGCGATGGATTTCGTTCAACCCTTCTTCGCCAGACGGACGCTTGCTGAGGATCGATCTGGATTGCAAAGGGCTGATCCTATCCCCCCCGGAAGACGGCTACAACAACATTTCTCTCCCACAACAATTTTTTTCCTCCCTAGGCCGGAGCAGAAACTCGGTCCCCCTGACTTCGGCCATCTGGATCTTTGGTATACTGCTCCCGTAAGTCGCGCTGCACTTCAGAGAGCCACTCCGCAACAGGAAGGATGGTGCCCGAACACCTGTCCACCAGGCGCGGCGATTTGCCCGTCGCCGAAACCCGCACTGGATCCGCGAAGTAATAGACATAGATTCTCGCTCCCTGTCCTCCGCCGGTCCCTTTTTCCTAAACTGGTAGAGAGAAGGTGAGAGCTGCTGCGGTTTCCAACATGAAGGAGATACTATCCATGACGTCCACGCGTTGGTTGGTGGCAGGCTGGGCCCTGCTCGTGTTGCCCTTGGCGACGCCGGCCCAGGAGCCGAAGTCTGCCCTTGCTTCCGTGCCGGCGGGGTCGCCGATTGTACTCCAGGTGCATGGCATCGAGCGGACCAAGAATCGTCTGCTGACCCTGGTCAAAAACGCCGTGCCGGATCTGGCCCAGAACATACAGGCTGCCGTGGACGGGGCCCTGAAGCAGGCGCTCGCCGGACGGGAATTGACGGGGTTGGCCGCGGAAGGTCCCGTATTCATCGTGTTCACGGAGATCCCCAAGCCCGGCGACAGTTTGCCCGCCGTCGCCATCGTCCTACGTACGACTGATGCCGCAGCCTTTCGCAAGGGCCTGTTCACGGAAGATGAGCGCAAGGCAGTCAAGCGCGACCCCGCTGGTTTTGAAGAAGCCCAAATCAACAACACGCCGATATACCTCGTGACGACCGCTGGCTCTGTCGTGATCACGCCCAAGAAGGAAGTGGCAACGCAATTCACCAAATCAGGGCCGGGGCTGGACAGCAAGCTGAACAAGGAAGTCGCGCAGCGCCTGTTGGATGCCGACGTGTCCCTGTATGTGGACACGGCCGCGATCAATAAGGAGTATGGCGATCAGATCAAGGGGGGCCGGCAACTCCTGGAGTTGATCCTCCAGCAGGGCGAGACGGATGCCAACAAGGCCCAGATGGCGATGGCCAAGAACATTTTTACGGGCCTGTTCCAGGCCTTTGAAGACAGCCGGACGTTCTTGCTCGGTTTTCAATTTCCACCCGAGGGGCTGGCGCTGCACGGCGGCGTGCAGATTGCGCCGGATACCAAGACCAACGACTTCTTGAAGTCGTCGAAGCCGGCTGACCTCGGCGCGGTGACCACCTTGCCGGCTGGCCAGATGGCCTATATGTCGGCCCGGTTTGACGCCGCGCTGGGCAAGGCCCTCCAGCCGTTGCTGATGGGCCTGATGGCCGATCCGGAAAGTGAGCAAGGCAAGGCGCTCCAGAAGGTCGCCGGTCAATTTGCGGAGGCCGGCCCACGCGGCTTCCTGCAATCGGCCAATCGGCACAGCGAAGGCATTCAGATTGGCGACTATGCGGATCCGGCCAAAGCGGCGCAGGCGGCCCTGGCGATGTTCCAGGCCCAAGCGAAAGGCGGCAGCTTCAACAACATGGCCCTGAAAAAGGCCGAGGTGAAGACCGAGACGCACAAGCATCGCGGCTTCGAGCTGCGTCACGCCGAACTCGTCTGGGACTTCGAGAAGCTGGCCGAGACCC
>JBGQLF010000723.1:0-5955 GCA_041499985.1 Gemmataceae bacterium | reverse complement strand
CTGCCGGACGAGCCAGCCGGAGTCCGAAGACAAGTCGCCTCTGGTACGGGAGTTAGTTCGTAGCGTTCCTTGGCACTCGCTCCTCATGCCTTTACCTTGCGGCGCCGCAACGCCAGAATGCCGGCGAGGGGAACGCCCACCAGGAGCAGAGCGATCGTGGCCGGCTCGGGAACGACAGGAGGATCGACTTCGGAAAAGCTTTGATCAATAATGGAAATCTTGGGATTGCCAGCAAGATGAATCCCATCGTATTCGGAAGTGGCCGAGATATCCTTCTCCACGAACAAGGACTTCACGGGCGACGGCAGCATCCGGCTCATCTGAACATTCGCCGGGTCATCGGTCTGCGTGGTCGTTGAGGATCCGTCCGAGGAAGCGCCGATCGCCAGTGTGACGCCCGAGACGTTCGCAAAGCTTTCCGTGACGTCGACGTCGCCGTTCCCATGATTTGGCACCGAGGGGTCGCCGTGCATGTGAACACCGCTGATGAGCTGGTTCGGGGCGCCGGGCGTAACGGTGAACAGGATCGATGCGTCCGCCGTCCTGAAAGGCATCGCCGAAGTAGCCTTGGGAACGGTAAAGACAGCGCCCGTGAAGGCGATCCCAAAATCACCCGTGTTCGGGTTTTGGTAGGGTGACACGATGATCTGCGAGGCGTCCGGCATGCCAATGCCATCACTCGAGTAACTAAAGTTGCTGAAGATCTTATCACTATTAGGACCCGCCGTAATAGAGCCGTGGCTGTCAATAAGGCTCTTTAGAGTTACTGGATCGGCACGGGCCGGCGGAACGCTTCCAACCAGCGCCAGTGCAAGAAGAGCCAACCAAGGAGACATCAAGAGTCGTTTCATGACGGATACCTCTCACCTTCGTTTGTTCCCGTAGGGCTTTGAGCACAGGCTACACGCGCTGGGCTCCCGTGCATCCCCGAGCCAACCGAATCCGGACATGGGTTAAGCGATCCCAACGGACGTGAAGCTGCCCGTCCGGGTTGAGTGGCGGTTCCGTGGATGCGCGCCGGACCGCCAGGCGCCGGACAAGCCAGTTACTTCGTTCGGTTCGATTCGTAGCTTCCGCAGTCGATGGTGTCTGGCCTGCACGGCGGACATCGACAACATGAGTTCGCTTGCTCGCTTTGTGAACACACCACACGGAGATGCCAGTTGGTCGCGGGATCACTAGAAGCGATCCGGCGCCGGTTCCCGCTTGCAGGGGGGCCTGGTGTTGATCGTAGGGACCCAGACCGAGGGAACCGTTGCGTCATCCGCGCATGGTTTTGTGATCTGCTAGAGTGCTGGTAGATGGCATTTTCCATGCCAAGAGTCGCGGCGACGGCCGTTTCTCCCTGGCCGCTTCCTTCGCTCTTGTGACACGAATGCGGCGCAAGATGCTTCCAGAAAAGGCTTAACGGCCAAGCCCTGGATGGGCGGTTTCTCCGCAGCAAGTCGCTTGGCACACCGGCTGCCGCGCCCCACTCCGCGGGCGCGGTGTATTTACTACCTTACAGAGGCCGCTTACGAATGCTTCTAAACGTAAACACGGCTTCATGTGTGGGACCGTTGTTGCTTGGTGTGGTACGCGGGCTGTGGTAGGGACAGAAAAAGGGGACGCGGACCTTTATTCTGGCATTATTGCTGTTTGCGGGACAGGCTACGGCGTGGCCCGCTCAAACCACAGGCGCTGGGCCGTCTTGCCCAGGAGCGCTTCCTGAGTCGGCTGGTCCAGCCCCAGCTCGTGCGTGAAGATCTTTAGGTGCTGCGCGTAGGTCACTTTCGGGCACCACAGCTCACAGGGGAAATCGCTCCCCCACACGCAGCGATCCGGGCCGTACGCCTTGAGGATCGCCCGGCAAGCATCGTGCAGGTCCCGGCAGGGATACGCTTGGGCGCTGCCCGTGGGAAGGAACGTGAGCTTAGCGTGCAGATTGGGGTGTTGGGCGAGCCGGAGCACGTCCGTCAGCGTCGCCTCCAGAGTGGCATCCGCCTTGAGATTCAGGCAATGATCGAGTACGACCCGTAGCCGGGCAAAGCGCTGGAGCAGTGCGACGAGCTGATCCCGCTTGTCCCGATTGATGAGGACGTTGATCACGACGCCGAGACGCTGGGCCGTCTCCCAGAGCTTGGCGACGCCCGGATGATCGAGCCGGCCATTCGCCGCCGGAATGCTGCGCATCCCGCGGACGTTGGAGTCGCGCACGTACTGTTCGAGCAGGCCCGGACTGTGCCCGTCGTCCGGATCGAGCGTGCAGATGCCAACCATCCAGTCGCGGTGCAGACGTGCGGAGTCGGCCGTGAAGCGATTGTCCCAGCGGTAGAACGTGCTAGTCTGCACCGCGGTGACGAAGCGCACGTCCGCGTTGGTCATCTCGCGGCGCAAGTGCGTTAGCGTGCCTGTGCCCTTGGGCGGCCGATAGGGCTGGTCGATCGGCGGGTACTTGGTCTCGTCCTCGGAATAGATGTGGGCGTGGCCATCGATGATGAGCATGGCGGCACTCCTGCTGGCCCGCCCGAAGCGTGCGGGAGGCGCGAAACGCTCCCTCCCGGGGCGCTGCGGATGAGGCAGGAGCAGTGTATCCCAAGCCACTACGAGCCGGTAGCGAAACTTTGCCTCCGTGCATTCGTCACCTCGTTTTACAACCCGACGCGTCGGGGCCCTCGGCAGAACGCGCTAGATGTGTACCCGCCTGGCCAGTAGGATCCACCTCCGCCTCACTGAATTCCTGGCCCAGGAGATGCACCATGAACGTGTCTTGCAATCGACGGCAATTCCTCCACCAAGGAGCCGTGACCCTGATGGCGGCAGGCTGTGCCGCCCTGGCCCAGCAGACTACCTCCGACCAACGGGCGCTCGCTCAGGCAGCAGCACCAGGGCAGGAGGCTGCCGGTCCGATCCCCATTGTCGATACGCACCAGCACCTGTGGGACCTGAGCAAGTTTCGTCTGCCCTGGATCAAGCCGGGCACGCCGTTGGCGAAGAGCTTCTTGCCCAGCGACTACCGTCAGGCGACCGAGGGACTGCATGTCGTCCAGGCGGTCTACATGGAGGTAGACGTCGATCCCAGCCAGCAGGTCGCCGAAGCGGAGTATGTCCTCGACCTGTGCCGCCGCGGCGACACGCCTACCGTGGCCGCCGTGATCTCGGGACGCCCCGCCTCGGAGGAGTTACGGCCCTACCTCCTGCGCTTCAAGGAGAACAAGGCGATCAAGGGGGTTCGTCAAGTCCTACATGGCGAGGGCACGCCGCGCGGCTACTGCTTACAGGAAACGTTTATCAAGAGTGTGCGCTGGCTAGGCGAGCTCGGCATGAGCTTCGACCTGTGCCTGCGCCCAGCGGAATTGCTCGACGGTGTCAAGCTCATCGATGCCTGCCCCGGCACGCGCTTTATCCTGGACCACTGCGGCAACGCCAACGTGCAGGCCAAGGACCGATCGCAATGGCAGAAGGACATCGCCGCAGTGGCGCAGCGCAAAAATGTCGTCGGCAAGGTCTCCGGGATCGTGGCCTCGGCCCAGCCCGGCAAGTGGACCGCCGACGACCTGGCGCCCATCATTAAGCACACGCTCAATGTCTTCGGCCCCGATCGCGTCCTATTCGGCGGCGATTGGCCCGTGTGTACCCTGGCCGCGACCTATCGCCAATGGGTGGAGGCTCTCAAGCTGATCGTCCGCGAGCGCAGCGCTCAGGAGCAGCGCAAACTGTTCCACGACAATGCGGTTCGGTTTTATGGATTGAGTTGAAAGCCTCACGGTGAAACGAAAAGTCCAGCAGGCCGGGCCTGTCGGACCTGCTGGACTTCTCTGGAGTGCTTGTTCCCCGACAGGCCGCTCAACCCCACACTGCCGTGTCAGGCGTTGGCCAACCGAGTGCGCCAGGCTTCAATCGCTCATCAGCACCATGAGCAGCGCCATGACGACCGCATTATTGACGCCATGCGCCACCATCGACGGAATGAGCGTGCCGCGCCATTCGCGCAGCAGGGTGAAGCCATAAGCCAGGGCCATCAGGGCCGGCACCGCCACCACGCCCTGGGGATGAATCACGGCAAAGATGAAGCTGACCACCGTGGCGCTGAGCACGATACTCCAGGCATTACCAAGCCGAACACTGGCCTCGCGCAAATGGCGGTACAACACGCCACGGAACATCGTTTCCTCCACCAGAGGCGCCACCCCGCTGGCCAGCAGAAGCACCTGGAGGCGTCCCCACCAGCCGGAATGCGCCACCCATTCCGTGGCCGGGTGGTCCGGCCGGCTGATGGGACCAAAGCTGTCCTCCGCATGGCTGTGCTGCAAGCTGAGCAAAACAATCACCATCAAGACACCCACGGCCAACAACGGCAACGTCATAGCGTAGCCGCCCAAGCCGATCACGGGTTCCAGGACCGGCTTTCGGCCGGCGCAGAGTCCGATGTCCTGCCGCACCTGCTGCCACGGCACCCCGCGCAGTACCGGCCAGGCCAAGACCCCCAGGCTGAGCAGCATCCCGCCGGCCAGGGGAAGGAACTGCACCTCCTCCAGCGCCAGCCGACCGGCCAGGAAGGTCAAGCCTGAAAACAGCACCAGCCAGAGCGCAAACGTCTCCGCGTAAATGCCGCCATACGGAACTCCGCAGTCCAGGCCTCCCCGTAGCTTGCCGCCCAGCAGCAGGGCGACAAACCCGACCAGCTCGCCCAGGCCGGCCAGGGCGAGCAACGCAAATCCCAGGACAACGCCGAGGAGCGCCAGCACGGTCCGATAGGCAGCCCTCAGTACCGCCTCCCGAGCCGCCCTGTCGGAACCTTCTGTCGGAGCCAGCGCCAGCTCGCCAAACCATCCCAGCTCCGTGCGCAAGCGCTCGCGTTCCTCCTCGTGCAGCGACGGTGCGGTGAACCGTTTGTGTTCGTAATCGGCGTAAAGCAGGTCCAGGATAGCCCGCAGCACGGCCTGATTGGGCGTTAACGCCACTTCTTGTTCGGTGAGTTTCTGGTCCAGTTCCTGGAGTTGCTTCCGCGCTTCAGCGGGTCCCTCCAGCTCGCCAGCCAAGATGATGAAGCGCAGGCGCTGGCTGAGGGGACCGCTATTAAACGCTTGCACCTGGTGGTACAGCTTCGGGTCCTTGCCCAGAAACCAGTCCGCCACTCCCACCAGGTACTTGGCCTGGATCTCCAGGACGCGCAGGCTGACCGTATCTTCCGTGGCGTGCGGGCCGGATTCGGAACGGCTAGTGCGTAACAACACCGCGACCGCAACGAAGAAGACGATCACGCTCCACGCCAGCACGGGCCGGCCTCTTGTCTGCGGCTGGATCGGCACCACCAGCGGGACGTCTGCGCCTTCGGCGTACTCGGTCATGAGAAGCGCTCTCGGAGGAACCCGGGCGTTGGGGAGACAAGCGGCCTCCGCGACAACTCCGGCACTCACCCATTCTATTCACCCAGCCTGCACGTACTTGGCCACCGTCTCCGAAACCGTCAACCCGCTGCCCATCCCTGGCGCTTTGGTAGCGGAGTTTACCGGCGACTGGGACCAGGGCGCCCAGCCTCTGATCCGTTGCATTCGCGCGCAGCTACTTCGGCCTCTCGACGCCAGCTGGCCCTGGGTGCAATACAACACCTGGTACGACCGCTATGCCAAGTTGGACGAAGCCCATCTGGTCGAGACTGCCCGCCTGGCGGCTCAGCTGGGCTGCGAGGTGTTCGTGGTGGATACGGGGTGGTACGGCCAGAATCCCAACTGGTCCGCTGCGCTGGGCCCGATGGACATTAAGAAAAAATGAGAACATCCTTGACTTCACTTCGGCTTCACTATACAGGAGAACCGCGGGTCTGGGGATTCGATCAGCTCCGTCTTGCACTCGGGGGGGTGATTTCATGCTGAGGATACACTGGAGAATTCGTTGGAGCTCGGTCAGAGCCTTCACGCTGATCGAACTCCTCGTGGTCATTGCCATCATTGCCGTGCTCATCGGGTTGCTGCT
>JBGQLF010000722.1:0-5956 GCA_041499985.1 Gemmataceae bacterium | reverse complement strand
TAACGCACCGACGTCGACTTGGATCGGCAGCAACCGTGCAAAAAGCCCGCGGTTTTCATCAAAACTCCCCTTGGAAGCTCGAGTTGACAGTCCAGGTTTATGCCAATTCTGGCTCCAGTTTACAGGTTTTCTACAGAGCAGGTGAGGATCCTTTGTGGGAACCGTCACGGCTGCGTGGATGGTTGTGCGACAGCTTACCCCTTCGCGCCAAGAGGAGCTATAGTTCAGTAGGGAGGCAATTCCACGAAGTAGGCCAACTTCCGCCCGTTCGGCAAGCTCTCGTTCGGTGAGCAGTTTGGCTCGAACGTGGTCCGTTGGCTTCCTGTTTTTGGCCTTGCGGCTCACTCTCTCCTGCCGTATGGGACCTGCTTCGATCTGGGTTTACCATCGCCAGCGCATCGACCCAACGGGTCTTCCCAGATTGCCCAGGCGCTGGCACTGCTGAGGAGGAGGACAAGTGCTCCTATTTGCTCAGGCCCCAATCCCTCTCCCGTTGCCCCTGCTTGTTTTTGTTGCCGAGATGTGCGTGGTCACTCTCAGTACGATGCGAATCATCTTCGTGTCCCGGGGGATGAAGGTTCTCGCCTCGATTCTCGGATTCTTCGAAGTCAGCATCTGGCTCTTCGCCATCGGCCAGATTATGCAAAACCTGAGTAACCTTGGCTGCTACCTGGCTTTCGCCGCGGGGTTCACGATTGGTAACTTCTTCGGTGTTCTCATCGAGAAGAGACTGGCCATTGGTACCGTGGTTGTCCGTATCATCACCCATCGCGATGCCAGCAAGCTGATTGGGCTGCTGCGGCTGGCCCAGTATGGCGTCACCAGCATCGACGGGCATGGCGGGACCGGGCCTGTCAAGATCGTCTTCACCGTTATCAAGCGGCGCGAACTGCCACGCGTGGTCGCCATCATCGAGGCGTTCGATGCGAAGGCGTTTTATTCGGTAGACGAGATCCAAGCGGCAGCGGCCGGTGTCTTTCCGACAGGCAAGGGGCGCTGGAAGGGTGTGGTTCCCGATTCGTTCCAATGGGTTCACGCATCAGCCCATGTGACGGGGCCCGAGCTCGTGGCAGCACGGCATGAGGACCGGTAGGCTCGCAGTACTCGCCTACTGGGAGTGAGCAAGTTCCAGACTCGCGTACTATCATCTGCCGGCGCTCAATCCATCTCTGGAAGCGTCGCTTCAGTTTGCGGCTAGCTCCTGCTATTGCAACATACTACCTCTTCTGTTCGGATCGCCGGCCCTGCCCGCCGCCAGCAGCTCCCGAACCGATCTCGTTTGTACCGCGTCCTTACTGGTAGAATGATCACTGGGCGACAGGAAGTGTCAGTGATCTGGGACGGAAGCCAGCCTACCGCCGCGCCCGGCTGACGACGGCGATGCGCCCCCGCAGCCGCGCCGCTGGAGTCGCAAGCCAGCCGCGACTCAGCCGACGCTGTTCGACGCCATCGAGGAAAATCGCTGAGGTGGAAACTATGCCTCGTTATCAACCCGACCACCCGCCCGTGCCTCGGATCGAATCCCTGCGCGTGCACAACTACCGGGTGCTCAAGGATCTGGAGCTGAAGGATCTTACGCCGCTGACTGTCTTCCTCGGTCCCAACGGCAGCGGTAAGTCCACGGTCTTCGACGTGTTCGCCTTCTTGTCGGAGTGCTTCTCCGTGGGATTGCGGCGGGCCCTGGACAAGCGAAACCGGTTCCGCGAGCTTCGGACGCGGGGGCAGGAGGGGCCGATCGTCTTCGAGCTGAAGTACCGCGAAGGGGAGCGTGGGGAGAAGAAATCGCCTCTGATCACGTATCATCTGGCCATCGATGACACGTCCGGCGGCCCGCGCGTGATCGAGGAGTGGCTGCACTGGAAGCGCAAGCGGTACGGCCACCCCTTCCGGTTCCTCGATTTCCGCGAAGGAACGGGCAGCGTCGTTACGGGCGAAATGCCCGACGAGCAAGACACACGAATCGAGGAACGTCTCGATTCTCCAGAGCTGTTAGCGGTCAGCACGTTGGGTCAGCTAGCCAAACATCCTCGCGTCAGCGCGTTGCGGCGGTTCATCACCGGCTGGCACCTGTCGTACCTCAGTGCCGACAACACACGTGGGCAACCCGAGGCCGGCCCGCAGGAACGGCTCTCACAGACGGGCGACAACCTGCCCAACGTCATTCAATACCTGAGCGAGGAACACGCGGATCAGCTGGCCGAGATCCTGAAAACCCTAGCGCGGCGCGTGCCGCGGCTGGAGCGCGTCGAGGCCGACGTGATGCCCGACGGGCGGCTGCTGCTCCAGATCAAAGACGCACCGTTCGAGCGGCCGATCCTGGCCAAGTTCGCCTCCGACGGCACGCTGAAGATGCTGGCCTATCTGACGCTGCTCTACGACCCGACTCCGCCCCCGCTCATCGGCATCGAGGAGCCGGAGAACTACCTGCACCCGCGCCTGCTGCCGCACCTGACCGAGGAGTGCCGCAACGCCTCCGCCCGGACCCAGCTGATGGTTACCACGCATTCCCCGTTCTTTGTAAGCGAGCTGCGCCCGGAGGAACTGTGGGTGCTGTACCGGGACGAGAGCGGGTACACGCAAGCCAGACGGGTTGCCGACATGCAGGGCATACGGGCCTTTCTAGACGCAGGGGCGAAGCTGGGACACTTGTGGATGGAAGGTCATTTTGAAGTAGGTGATCCGCTGACCGCTTCCGGCGGCCCGCGACCGGGGCTTGCGCGCCCCCGAGGTGTCCCGGCGCGGGGGTAGCAGCGCATGCACCTGGAATTCCTCGTCGAAGAAGCGTCCGCCAAGGCTGCCCTGGACAACGTGGTCCCCCGCATCGTGCCGGCGCAGGTCACTTTTTTCGTCCATCCTCATGACGGCAAGTCCGACTTGCTGGCTAAGTTGCCCGGTCGGTTGCACGGCTACCGTTCCTGGATGCCGGCTGACTGGCGCGTTATCGTCCTGATTGATCGAGACCAGCCAGTGGCGAATTGCCAACGGGTGAAGCAGGAGTTGGAAGACAAAGCAACGGCAGCCGGTTTGTGGACACGGGCGACGGCCCCGCCCGGCCAGTCCTTTCACGTGATCAACCGCTTGGCCGTGGAGGAATTGGAAGCCTGGTTCTTCGGAGATGTTCCCGCCTTGGTGGCGGCCTACCCGGGTATTTCGCTGCATCTGGGCAAGCAGGCGAAATACCGCGATCCGGATGCTATTGCCGGCGGTACCTGGGAGGCGCTGGAGCGCGTCTTACAGCGCGCAGGGTACTACTCGGGTGGCTTGCCGAAGATTGAAGTGGCTGCCAGGGTGTCGGAGCATATGGACCCGGATCGGAATCGTTCCAGAAGTTTCCAGGTGTTCCGAGAGGCTCTGCGAAACCTGGCAGCAGAAACGGCGCTGAACACGCTAGAAGACTAACAGGAATACGGAGGCAGTCCCTGCAAGGTCACTGGCAGTGGCTTCGACCTAAAGATCGATCATCAGCGCAGGGCCGGCAGCAAGGCCTTCAGCAGCGGTTCACGCCACGTTTTGGCCGAGCGATCGTAGACGCCGAAACCCGCGCCATACTCCCAGTAAGCCCACGCGAAACCATGCTTCTCGGCCTCCCGGGCCACGGCGGCGGTCCAGCGAGTCCGCGACGCCATCTCCGCCTCCGAATAGGCTCCGAACTCGCCAAGGTAGATCGGCCGTCGCTGCTCCCGCGACCAGTCCGCGACCCGGCGGAAATCCTTCTCGAGCGCCGATCGTTCCGCAGGTGTATCCGTCCACGTCCGCCCTTTCCACTTCGCACTGCCCTGAACCCAATTAGCGTTCTGGTGTGTGAACTCGAACGGCTTGTAATGGTGCACCGTGGCAATCAGTCGCCGATCGCTCTCCGGGAGGCGAAGGCGGTCGAGGCGATCGACGCTGTTCCACTGCCCCGGCCCGATGATGACGGCCCGGTGCGGGTTGCTGGGGCGCACCCTCTGAAGCAGCTCCGGAATCAGCGCGTTCCAACGCTCGTCCGTGAGCTGGTCGTGCGGCTCGTTGTACAGTTCGAAGTAGACTGTTTCCGGTTGCGCCAGGTAATGCTCGGCGATCTGCCCCCAGAGGGATAGTAAGCGTGCTTTGTGAGCGTCGGGGGTACGATCCATCTCCTCGTAGTGATGGACGTTGAGCACGATCGCCAGGTTGTTCTTGAGCGCCTCGCCGATGGCCCAGTCAACGCGCGCAAAGAACGCGGCGTCGATGGTGTAGGGAGAGCGTTCGGCGGCGTGCGCCGACCAACGGATGGGCAGCCGAACTGAGTCGAAGCCCACCTGGCGAATCAGGGCGAAGAACTCAGCCTGAAGTTCCATACCCCAGGCGCCTTCGCGCGGCGCTTCCAGGGCATTTCCCAGGTTCACGCCGCGACCCAGCCGCTTGGCAGCTTCAAAGGCGGGGCGGTCGTCCTCGGCCCCGGACGCCGCGGTCGCTTCCCCCACGAGCACGGAGATCATCAGGAGAAGCGCCGATCCCAACTGCACGGCCTGTCGCATGGTCCTACTCCCTTCTTTGAACTGATACACTAGAGTATGGGTCGAGCAGGTCAAGAATATTCCGGTGGGCAGACTGGGTGCGCCGTGAAGGGGGAAAAACGCTAGCAATCCTCGCCCCCTCGGATTAGGCTATCCCCCAACAAGTTCTCGCGCGAGGATGTGCTTATGTTCCTTACCGTGGTTCGGATTGTCGGGTCCATGCTTCTCGTCCTGACCTGTGCCATCCCGGTGTACGCCGATCAGCCACCGTTAGCTGGAGACGTGACCGTCGAAATCCTCGAAGGCGTTCCCGATAAGCAGGCCTGGGACTTCGCCTCCGCCCAAACGACAGAGCGGTACACCGAAGCCGCCTTCGGCTTCGCCACCCTGCCGAAGAAATTCACGCCCAAGGGCCTGGTGCTCGACCGTTCCAACCCCTTCGTGCTCCGGGCGAACGGCCAGGTATCGCTCTCCGCGGATACCTATCGTCTGCTCCTCCGGGCTCGCGGAGCCGCCCGGCTCTTCGTGGATGGCCGGCTGGTCTTGCAAAGTGAGTTCATCAAGCGCAACGCCAGCGGCCATGAACATGTCCCGGATGCCCCGGTGACCCAGGAAGCCGACCTTCGTCTCTTGCCCATCGGACATCAAGAGAAGACGACCACCCTGGTGCTCGATGCAGGTCCCCATACATTCCGGTTAGAGGCCTTTGTGGGTGGGCAAAAGGTACGTCCCGAGCTGGGCGAGCTGTCGATTAGCATTGCCGGACACGGTCAGCGCTTGCACCTGCTGAGTGCTACGCGTTCGGTCCCGCTCACCGACGAAGGCTGGACGGCCTACGCAGCCGAATGCCACACCCACCATCAGGCGCGGGATACGACGGTGCGCCAAGCGCTCACCGTGGCGGAAACCAAGTACTGGGCCTGGCGTCACGACCTGGCCCGGCGTCAGTGGCAGAACCGGCCCGCGCTCGCCGTCCCCAACGTCTCGGCCCAGATGCCGATGCACAACGAGATCGACCGCTTCATCGGCCAGCGTCTGGAAGCCAAGAACGTGACCCCCGCCCCGCTGTGCGACGAGGACGCCTTCCTGCGGCGCGTGACGCTCGACGTGGTGGGCGTCATTCCCACACCGGCGGAGATCGAAGCGTTGGCGCGGGATCGGAGTGCGCAGCGCCGGGCCCAGGTGATCGAGCGCCTCCTGGCTGATCCGCGGTGGGCCGATCATTGGGTCGGCTACTGGCAAGATGTGCTGGCGGAAAACCCCGGCATCCTCAAGCCGACGCTGAACAACACCGGCCCCTTCCGCTGGTGGCTCCACCAGGCGTTCCTCGATAACTTGCCGCTGGACCGCTTCGTCACGGAACTGGTGATGATGGAGGGCAGCCGCATGGGCGGCGGTCCCGGTGGCTTCGCGCTGGCGACCCAGAACGATGTGCCCATGGCGGCCAAGGCCCACATCCTGGCCAAGGCGTTCCTCGG
>JBGQLF010000721.1:0-5962 GCA_041499985.1 Gemmataceae bacterium | reverse complement strand
GGGGCAGGAATGCGCCCTGCTCATCGACCGGCACGCAGCCGTGAAAGATCAAGTGGTTGTCGCGGCACAGGTACATCGACCCCAGGCCGACGAGGAAGCGCATATGTTCCCACAGAATCTGACTGGACAGAAACGATTGCCGCAGCCGACTCAGGCACGCCTGTTCCTCCGGCGAGAGGGCATACGGGTTGGCCGGGTCGATGGTTGGGAAATGGGTATCGCGCAGCGGGCGCGGTGCGCCATCGATTTCAATCGTGCCGGCGGAGTGGTTGATGCGGTGCAGCAGTCGGCGATGGTCGAGGCCAAACTCGGGATTGCGCGCCATGACCTGGCCTTCGAGCTTGAACTGCATGATCGCCGCCGCCTTCTGCATCCGGGCCATTTGGATCGTCTCGCGCAGCCCGGAGCCTTTAGGGACGTAACATTCTGCCGGGTCGTCGGCGTAGACGGTCCGCACCAGGTGTTCAAGAGGCTGGATGGTGATGCCATAGCCCTCTTCCAACTGCGACAGCCGGCGGTAGCGCAGCGAAATACGCAACACGTGGGCGATCAGGGCCTCATGGCCCAGACAGGCCCCCAGCCAAGCGGCGTCATGGTTGCCCCAGGTAATCGAGACATTCGGCTGGCGGCGCACATACTCGACCACGCGGTCCCCACGTGGTCCCCTATCCCAAAAATCGCCAGCAATGATCAGTTCGTCAATCGCCAGGTTGCGCACGACACGCACGGTCAGACGGATCAGCCGGAGGGCGCGATCCTGCCGCACGAGTGCATCAATAATCGCATCGGCATAGGCCGATCCTCGATCGGCCGACGGCTCGTAGAGCAATTCCTGGAGCAGGGCACGGTACTCCTCCGGAAAGACGCGCATGGCGTGCTGCAAACTATAGCGGCGGGCCAGGGTGCGGACGATTTCAAATAGGTGGCGGAGGGTGCGCTGGGCAAATTGCCGTCGTGCTTCGGTGTCGCGCAAGGTCGGTTCGAGCCGTTCGAGCGTCTCCTGGGGAAAGAAGATCAAGGTCATGAATTCCTGGAACTCGGCGGGAGACAACCGGTCGCCAAAGAGCCGTTGCAACAAGGGGCGGAGTGTGCCGGAGGCGTTGTTGATCACGTGCCGCAGCTTGGCGTGTTCGCCGTGGACGTCGCTGATGACGTGAATCGTCCCCTTCGGCAGGGTCAACTCCGCCGACAGTCGGGCGATCTCGGCCAAAGCGGTGTCGAGATTGGGGAACTGGCGGCTGAGCGGTCGCAGCACGGCGAGCTCTTGTTCTTGGGAGCGAAGCGGGGGAGGATCGGTGCGCGTCATGTAGGAGCTCCCATTTTCGGTCGACCGGGAATCGGCGGTCCCCGCCACGCTGGCGGAGAGCGCTCGGCGGACTGGTTGGCATAGGTCATGGCGGTACTATACCCCTGGCCTCGGCGTGCGGCAACGAGAGAAGCCGTCTGGCAGCTGAGCCCGACGCGCAAGCGAGGGACGTCGGCTTCCCTCGCTTGCGCGTCGGGCTCAGCTGCGCGAGTCGATGCGAGCCAATAGGTGTGCGTATCCATGTTGTCGGGTTCATGGCGGATGAGCCGGGGCAGCTTCAGTGCCAGCTTTCCCGCAAGCGTGGCAAAGCCGTGCAGTTCGGCGCAATCGCCCGTGGTCGCCTAACCCGCACGATCGGGACAAGCCTTCCGGTTGCTCTCGTCAGGGTCGTCTTGTACGTGGTAGTGTCCGCTTTTGGGGCGATTCTGTACCATTCCTTCAGTTGCTCTCGGCGGACTCTGCGTTAAACTTTCTCTGGTTTTGTGCTTTCCGCGCGGACCGGCGCTGTCTTGGGAGACTCCGTGATGAAAATTCTCGTAATCGATGTGGGTGGAACGAATGTCAAGATCCTGGCGACGGGTCAGCAGGAGATACGCAAGATCCCCTCGGGGCAAAACATGACCGCGACCCAGATGGTGCAGGAAGTGTTGCAGGCTGCGCACGACTGGGAATTCGACACGGTGTCGATTGGTTATCCCGGACCGGTGATTAATGGCAGTCCGGCGCTTGAACCGAAGAACCTGGGCCCGGGCTGGGTGGAGTTCGACTTCGGCGCTCACTTCAAACGTCCGGTTCGTGTCATCAACGATGCGGCCATGCAAGCACTGGGCAGCTACGAGGGGGGCCGGATGCTGTTCCTCGGCCTGGGCACCGGCCTGGGATCGGCCTTGATCATCGAGCGCGTCGTGGCTCCCCTGGAGCTGGCCCACTTGCCGTACAAGAAGGGGCGGACCTTTGAGGATTATGTCGGCATCCGGGGCTACAAGCGCCTGGGAAAAAAGAAATGGCAGACGGCCGTCGAAGATGTGGTGGCGCGTCTCCAGGGGGCGCTGATCGCGGATTATGTCGTATTGGGAGGAGGAAACTCCAAAAAACTCCAGCGGCTTCCCCCCGGTGCCCGCCTGGGAGACAACCAGAATGCCTTTACCGGCGGCCATCGCATGTGGGAAGACAAGGTAGCCGGTGAGGGCGCGGCGAAGCACGGGTGAGAGGAGCTTCGTGCGTTGTTCTTGTGTTGAAATTCACGCTGCCCGCTTGCGCGCCGCCGCTTCGCCGAAGACCTGCACGAGTCGGCGGTAATGATGCTCGAACGTCCATTGCGCCGCGGTGCGCCGCGCTGCTTGGGCGCAGGCCTGACGCCTCTCCGAGTCAAGGAGCTGCCTCAGGCACCAGGCCAGATGGGCATGGTCGTGCGGATCGTCGATCACATACCCCTCCCGCGGAGGACTCAGGATCTCGCTGGCACCGTTCGAGCGTGTTGTGATGACAGGCAGCCCACAGGCGAGCGCCTCGAGCACCACCAGGGAACAAGGATCGTAGAAAGTAGGATGCACCAGGAAATCCGCCGTAAAGTAGCAGTTGCGCGGGTCCGCGCAGTAGCCGAGGAAGCGCACCCGCTCGATAATCCCCAGCGAGCGGGCCAGGCGCTCATAGCTCCCCGTGTGCGGACTGCCGGCGACGAGGAGGCGAAAGGGTAGCTCGGCCGGCAGACGGCGGACGGCGTGCAGCAACGGTTCGAGACCTTTGAGGTGGTAGTTCATGCCGAGGAACAGGGCTACCGTTTCCTCGGGACGAAGGTCCCAGCGCAGCCGTCCTTCCAGGCGCCGCCGCAGCCGATCGTGCTCGAGGAAACGAGCCGAATCGATGGCACTGCGAATCACCCGCACCTCGGCCGGTCCGATGCCGTAATAACGCTCGAAGTGACTGCGGACCATTTCGCTATTGACGACCACCAAGGGTCGATGGGATCCGAGGTACTGCCGTCGTTCGAGGGCCGTATACGACCAGTGCGCCAGGTCCAGGCCTCTGCTCAGTCGAGCCAAGCCGCGCATCATGGGGCTGCGATGCTTGCGCAAATTGTAGGCGACCGAGGCCGCGTGCAGACCGCCCTGCGGATAGAGCACATCCTGGCCCCAGGTCTTGTCGAATCCAATCGACACGTCCTGCGCAGTGCCGCGCAGTGCCTGTGCACAGGCGGCACCGAAGCGCCAGGGGCGCAAGAAACGCGGACCCCGGATGGTTGGCAGGGCATGACACTGCATCTGGACTGGGAGGGCATTTGCGTCCCAGCGACAGGCGTATAAGTGCATCTCATGGCCATCGGCTACCAGCCGTCGTGCCAGATCGGCGATGTAGGTCTGACAGCCACCGCGGGCCGGCACGACGCTCTCATAACAGAAGGCAATCTTCATTCCTTGTAGTCAGTAGTCAGTAGTCAGTAGTCAGTAGCAATGACGGGGTTTTGCTACTGACTGCTGACTACTGACTACTGACTCCTCCTTGCATTATGGCGCTGATAGCGCCGCGCTTTGAGCAGGACCCAACGCAGGAGCCATTGTCCACTTCGCCGGCGGCGCTCCCCTCCAAGGTACGCGCGCCAGAAGCGCAGCCGATCGCGAGCGTCCACACCGGGGAGCTCGGAAGAATAAAGCAACTGGGCCAGATCTTTCGCCTGCCAGATACGCCAGGTCCAGCGATGGCGCCCGAGCCGATGCAGGTCGATGACATGGACCCGGCCCCGCCATTCGGGTACGTGCCCGAGATCACCATGCGGAACAAAGAAGTGGCAGAGGTACAGGTCCTTGTGGAAGCAACGCCGGTCGTGCAGTTCCCGGGTCAAGCGCGCCAATTCCACGATCAGTCCCCGTTTCCAGTACCGGAAGCTGCTTGGGTCGAGCGTTCGCGCCGCCACCGGAATCGCCTCGTGCAACGGCGCCATGCCGGTGAGTTCTTCCACGGCCAAGAAGCTTTGCAGCCGGCCCCAGGGGCCGATGTACTCGCCGGCCGCCACTGCCGCCGGCACCGGCATGCCCTGGGCCCGCGCCCATTCGAGGTGGCGCCATTCTTGCAAGGCGGGCGACCAGTCACCGTCCGGCCAGAGCGCCGCCAGCAGCCCACGCCACCAGGGCAACTGGTAGTGCCGCTTCAGGTAGACCGTGAGCGGCCGGCCATCTCCGGGCAGGATCCAACGTCCCGTACTTCGTCCTTGCTTGGCCTGGAAGCGATCCGTCACTGCGATCGCCATGATGCGCTCGATCCAGTCCGGTCCAGCCCAGTGCGCCCAGTCGGCGCGGTGCCGTACCCGCCGCACCCCCCGCGACAGACGTTGCCAAAGCGTCGCGCCGAGTCGACCGTAAGTCGGGTTCCGTTTCATCGTGCATCACTTCCGGCGTCCCGCCAGCAAGAGCCCGTGTGGAGCGAACGACGCGCCGCTGCCGGCCGGAGGGCTCTTGCCAAGTGGCGGATCTGATGTTTCGCGGCCGGTGTGAGCCCGCTCCCTCCCAAGTAGGCCAGGACGAAGCGTAATTCATCCGTTTGATGACTCCCTCGGGCAGTAAACCGCTTGCGCAGCGCCAGCAGATACCGATGAACCAAGGCTTGTTTCGAGTGCCTCCGCCGCGCCACTGCATCCACGCTCCCGAGCACGACGGCTGGTCTTTCCCGCGGCCGTGATTGGACCTGCAAAGAATCCGCCTTGGTTGGATCGAATCCGGAGTTGCAATAGCAGGCTGCCTCGTGCATGCGCCGCAGCACGACGGCAGTCTGGCGGATCACGCTCCAACGGTCGCGGAGAGGATGCGAAGAGTCGTCCCACCACGTCGTCAGACAGACCGTGTCGGTGGGTGGTTCCGTCAAGAGGAAGGACTCGGTCCGCCCTTGAGCCCCCCTCCGCTGGCCGACCGCGAGCAACCGGGGAGCCTCAATGCCATAGCGCTGCAAACGAAACAGCGTGCCGGCTTGTTCGAGTTCGGGGGAGGTGAGAGGCCGACGGCGCAGCCAGGCCCAGAACCAGCGCAGCGGCTGCTGGACCCGGCGGCGTACTAGCAAACCTTGACCTCCTCCCGGAAGGTAAACGCTCCCCCTCGCCGTCTGTCTGGTGGGCGTCCGCAGCCAGAGCGGAATTTCGCCGAGCAGCGAGGCGTAGAACTCGCGCGTGATGCAGAGCGCTTCGCCGTCGAGCCAAATGAGATTCTGTTTCCCGGGCATCAAGGGAGCCTGTCGCAGCTCGCGGATGCGCCGCTTCTGCAAGAGCGCCTCGGCCTGCCGGCGAATTTGCGAGAGCACGCCGGCCGAGCGACTCGCCGTGCGGAGATAAGCCCGCAAACAAATAAGACGCTCCCGGGGTGTCGCCAGGTCGTCCGCCAGGGTGGCTTCCAGAGCAGCCAAATCGCGGCAACGCCGGCGCCAGCTCACGCGCCGGCGCCAGCAGGAGCGTTGCCAATCGAGGAGGCAGATAGCCTGATCCGTGCCTTGCACGAGGATATGTTTGGAATACAGGTTGGGATGGTCGAAGCCGGCCGCGTGCATCCGCGCCAGTTCCGCGCCGAGCTGGCGAGCAAAGTGACGGCGCTGGACTGCCGGCGCTGCTCGTAGGTCCCGTAAGAAGGAGCGCAGATCCTGAGCCTCGGGCAGTTCGCGAAGCAGCAGGAAGGCGTG
>JBGQLF010000720.1:0-5976 GCA_041499985.1 Gemmataceae bacterium | reverse complement strand
CGAGGGAGCGGTAGCGGATGAAGCCGCCCTGGCATTCAGCCCGGATGGCGGCCTCCTGGCCTATGCGGCGGGGAGGGGGGCGCAGCTCTGGGACATGGCCACAGGGCGGCAGCTACGCTCGTGGGAGCTGCCGAGCGGGGCGGCCAACCGCCTGGCCTTCCATCCGTCGGGGAAACTGCTCCTGTTCCGCATGGAGACACAGGACGGCCGGGGAGACCTCTACGGCAAGGAAGACTTGCGCGACCATCGACCGGTCTGGCGCACGCGCGACCTGTTCGGAGCGGAGCCTACCCAGCCGCTCCATGAGATCACCGACTTCAACGTGCGCGTCGCCTATGCTGTGGCCGCCCCCGACGGCAGCTTCTTCGTCCTGGAAGGTCTGCATGACGGCCCCGACGGGCGCCGCCGGAGCGTCAAAGCCTTCGACGGGCTGAGCGGGACGGAGCTCTGGTCCCAGCCATCGCCGGGAGCCTATATGGGCTTGAGTACCGACGGCCGATTCCTGGTCCTTCACACCAAAGTAGGTGCAGACCCCACCCCTCGGAAGCTCCTCCTGGAGATGCCCTCCGGCAAAACGCTGGAAACCTTGAATGTTTTCTCACCCCGCCCGAGCCACGGAGCACGTTACTTGGTTGAACGCTATCAGACCCCCAACCAACCAGTTGCAAAGGGCTACGCCCTCTGGCGCCGCGGGGACACGGCGCCCTTGGTCGCGCTGTGCATCGACAGTGAGCCGGGTTCCGACCCAGAGTTCAGCCCTGACGACAGCCTGCTGGCCTGGGGCAACTTCGACGGCAGCGTCACGGTCTGTAATCTGGCGCAGATCCGGGAACGGCTGGCCGCTGTGGGTTTGGGCTGGTAGCGTGCTCCAGGGGACTGTGACCACGCCGACCGACTTGGACATGAGCGTCGTGGCTACGTTGTTGAAGCGGAATAGAGTGCCGCATCTCTAGGCAAGAGCGCTTCCGAACCTCTCCCGCGCATCCAACCAGAGGATATAATCATATACAGGGTCGTGTATAGCATCATAACGCCGCTATCGGCATCGAAGCTATCGGAGGGGCTCAAGGAGTGTCGCCAATTACCGCACAGGACCGGCTGGGAAAGCTATCCGAAAGGGTCCAGTTGCCCCCGGAGCCGCCACCTTCCCGAGCAGCAACGAATCCTTGGCCGATCGAGGAATAGTAGCGGCCGGCCGAAAGGCGAGAGATCGAGCGGGCATGCGGGGACGGCAGGGCCAGTGGTCCTGCCCCTTTGTTGACGCTAAGGCCGCTTTACGTGAACATCGTTTCCTGAGAGGGCCGCCCGGGCTGGAAGAGTGACAGCGGTTCTCAAAGGTAAAGCGACCGGGGTGGATTGGACCAGAGGTGCTCGCGGTCGAAGCCAAGAGCCCATGGACACGCGTGGCTGCCGCGATCCTGACGACCAGTTCCTTTCAGAGCACCCACCAGAAAGTGCAAGTCTTCGTCCAAAAAGGCGAAACTGTCGAGCTACCTTGGGCAACCACCGCCGGCGCCTGAGCAGGGGGTTCCAGATAGCCCACAAGCAGGAAGATGCGGAAAGATGAGGAGGTGCGCCTCGGACTTCAGCACCTTGAGGAAAACCCACGTTCTTACTTCAGAAAGCAGTAAAGTCATTCCCCATCACCACAAGAGGTGGTTCTGCAGTCCCCACGGCGGGCGACCGACTTTTTGCGTCCGGTTTTGTGCTTTGTCGTGTTTGGGGTGGTAGAGTGACGCCCCAACCAATCTGGGCATCCCGTCAGATTCTCTGAGAACCGTGTCGGGTTTGGGTGGGATTTGTGGAGTTACCTTGTAGGGGTGGCCAAGCCGCCCAGGTAGACCATGCGCTCAGGGACTCAAGCTGGCGAAGGTAGACGGCTTTGCCCGCCTTCACGCAGTGTGGCATGAACCAGGGAGAAGCATCGATGGCAGCCTCCCGTGATCGACGCAGCGTCTGCGCGTTGGCAACACGCTGTCAGGCGGCACTCGAGATCCTGTTGCGAGCATATACCAAGGCACAGCTTAACCAGGTAAGCGTCTGGAACTTCGCGGTGGCGATCCAGGATCTCCGGCAGGTGGGGCTGGCCGAGCACGATCTGCACTGGTTGGTACGGCGCGACTACGCCGAGCACACCACTCAGATGACGGGGTGCGATGGTCGTCGAGCGTTCTGCCCTGAAAGGAGGCGGCGCTTAACCACGCAAACCTGCGTGGTGCTGACCGAGCGGGGGGCCGCTTGGTTGCACGCGCTCGGGAAGGACCCGTGTCGCCGACAATCGGTTTGGCCCGAGACGCCAATCTATGACTACATCACCCGGGAGCTGCGCGTGGGAGCGCTGGTGGTCAAGTGCTTCCGCCAGCCTGCCGCCAGCCAGGAGTTAATCCTGCTCGCTTTCCAGGAGCAAGGCTGGCCGCCCGCCGTCGACGACCCGCTTTCCCCGAAACCGGGGCTCAGCTGCAAAAAGCACCTGCACGATACGTTTCAGAACCTGAATCGCCATCAGCAGCATGCGCTGATCCACTTCTCCGGAGATGGCACCGGCCGGCGGATTGGTTGGCAAAGGTTGCGGTAGAGCTACACCAGAGCTACACCAGAGCAGAGCTTGACGTTGCCTTCAAGAAGGAAAAAAATGCGTTTCATAACTGGAGCAGTGCTCTGCCTCGGGAGAAATCGAGATGATCAGGCAGCTCTGTGAAGACCTCAGTCCCTGTACCCACTTGGTTGGGCGTCCGGGTCCGACCGCTTCGGCCATTCGGGACACTTGGTCTCTGATCGTTGCCGGGTACCCACTCACAAAAGATAGGGCGGCGCGGGCCGTCGCCGATTGGTTCGGTGGCGACCCCGACGCCTTGCTGGCCTACGTTCGGAAGGTCCGAACCAGGTTTACGGCTTACGTGTGGCAGCGGCGTGACTACTGCCGCCGCGAGGGACGCTGTTCGGTGGGGCCGTTTTGGCGCTACCGCCACGACCGCCCCGACGCCGGTTGAACGGAGGACGGACTCATGCATGCGAAGAGATGGCTGCTGTTCCTTGGGGTCTTCAGTGGGCTGGGGGGGCTGGTATGGTTGACGGCATCGCCGCCGCCGCTGCTGCGGGCCCAGGCTAAGCAGGCGCGCGGGCCTGGCGCCGGCGCCCACGGCACGGTTTTCGTGCGACCCTCGGCGCGGGCCGAGGGCCGCCGGGACGAGCCAGTTGTCCTTCCTGATTTTGAACTGGCCTTAAAGAACGTCGATACGGGGGATCTGTCCGCACCTCAGAAGACTAATCTGGCTGGCCGGTTCATGTTTCCCCCGCAGAAGCAGGGAACCTACAAGTTAGTATGGAAAAAGCAGAACGGCTGGGACGAGGGCGAACACCCGGAGCCGGTCGTTGTTACCAACCACACGCAGTACCCTGGCCCCGTGGAAATCAAGCCACAGAAGGGGCTGGTCGTGCTGACAGGCCGCGTGCGACTCGCCGACGGCGGCTCGCCGTGGTATGCGAACGAGTTCTTCGGCGTGACGCGGTTTGCCGAGGTGGAACTCACCGACGCGGGCGACGCAAAGATCGGAAATCCGGTGCGCGCGAACTTTGCCGGGGACTACGCGATCGCGGCAGAGCCGAAGACGAAGTTTCACGTCTCGGCCCGCAGTAGCGCGGCCAAGGTGACCCATGTCCTGACTCCCGCCGACTTCCTGCCCAACGGTACGCCTAAGCTCCTCGATCTCAAACTCGATAACCACCGCCCACGTCTCGACGCCGTTGTCACGCAGGTAGGCGGTCTGACCGTACGCCACGCTGCCCCTGGCGAGACCGTCAAGCTTGTCGCACTCGCTAGCGACCCCGACAAAGATCCGCTCGAGTACACCTGGAAGACCGACAGCGGTACGCTCAAGGGCAGCGGCGCCGCCGTCGATTGGCAGCTACCCAGGCAGCCCGGCATATACTTCGCCTATGTCGTGATCTCGGACGGCCGCGGCGGTGACGTACAGGGCCAGGTCTCGGTCACGGTCGGGGCCAAAGGCGACACGTTCTCCGGCCGTACCGTCGATTCAAACGGCAAACCGGTGGTCAAGGCCGCAGTGGCGGTCAATGACCAGAAGACCGTCACCGACGCCAACGGTTATTTCCAGGTCACAGTCCCAGTCGCTGACCGCTATGTCTTGAACATTTCCCAGCACGGGTTCGCGCCGCTTTCGCGCCTCTTTGACAAGCCGTCGAATGGGCACATCTGGAAGTTGGTATCGGCGCAGGTGAGCGACATCGACCCGGCGAAGCCGATTGACTTGGTTGATCGCCGGCCGATCCTGGAGAGGCAGAAGCTCAAGGGCGCCCGCGTGCAGGTCCCTGCTGGTGCACTGGTCGACCCGGCCGGGAACAGGCCGGCGGGTAATCTCCGCGCCGCCATAGCAACCCTGGATCTTGGTAAGGATGAGGCGCCGGGCGACTGGATCGCCAAAGAAGGAGGCATGGATTTCGGCCTGATCTCCTACGGTGTGGCCTTCGTCGAGTTCACCGACGCGACCGGGAAGAAATACAACCTATCACCCGGCCAGAAGGCCGAGGTGACGATCCCGGTCCCGGCGTCGGTGCTTGCCAAGGCGCCGCCGCAGATGCCCATTTGGACCTACGATGAAAAGGACGGCTACTGGAAGTCGCTGAATACCGTCGCCGCGCTGGACCACGCAACTGGCAGCTACAAGGGCCAGGTGCCGCACCTTTCGACGATCAATATGGACCAGACTGGCCCGGTCTCGTGCGTGCGCGTCCACAGCGATGTCTCCATCCCGACGGGGCTAAAACTGCGCTCCTCGGGTATCGGCTTCGCCGTTGTCAAGGAGACAGTGATGGACGGCCGGCTCAACGCCGTCTTCCGCATCCCCGCCGGCGGGCAGGTGAAGCTGGAAGTTCTCGACATCAACGGCAACTTGCTGCCCAACGTCGTGGTCGAGGACGGCAACACCACGGGAGCGATCGGCACGCCGTTGCCGAACAATACGGTCACAGCCGGCCCGGCCGATCCCAACCTTTGGCCGCCATCCCCGTACACTGAATGCAAGCCGGTGACGCTCAAGCTCAACGCCCTGTGGTCCGGCTACCCGAGCAGCGCGTTTCTGGCGCTGTTCAAAGGCGCCGGCGACGCTGCCTCGGCGAACGCCTATTACCAGGTGGTCGATCCGCCTGTGCCCGGTTCCTCCCCCCCCAAAGGTCGCCGAACGACGCTCGCCGACTGGTGGTCCGTGAACGGTTACGACTCCAGCGGCAACGCCGCAGGCGACGTGCGGACCTCGTACCTAAACAATAACGACCTCGGCTCCGGGCGTGACATGCACTTTCTGGCGCATGCCGACGGCACCCTGTCGGCGTACGTGACCAACTATTCGCATGACGGTACGGGGCTCGATTTGTTCGACCAGAACCCCGCCTACGCCGACCAGGCCCTCGCCCAGAGCCCAGCCGGCGCGACAGTGTGCATGGAGTACTCGCCGGTCGAGGGCGACCCGTCCGGGATCAAAATCGTCAAGTTCTTCGTCTTTGCCGACAAAGACGGACTGCCCGGCGTGGAGCGCCAGCCTGCGGCGGACCTCGATGGCTTCGGGGGCAAGTTCGTTCCCAACCTATGCACGAACTGTCACGGCGGCAGCTACTACAACCCGGCCAGTCCGACGCTCGCCGATGTCAACATGGGGTCGAGCTTCCGGGAATTGGATCTGTCGACCTACAAATTCCCCGGTTTCCGCACGACACCAAACACGGCAGAGCAGGCGGCGTTCAAGCAGCAGAACCAGATGATCCGCGCGACTCCACCGTTCACCTCTCCCACGGTTACGACCTCCGTGGCCCGACAGCCGATCCTCGACCTGATCGACGGTTGGTACTTCCCGGGCGGCATGGGGACGACGCAGGACAACACCTATACCCCCGGCTCGGTGATGGACCCGAAGTGGCAGGGGGCGCCACAGCAGGGTCTGTACCACGACGTGGTGAAGGTGT
>JBGQLF010000719.1:0-5983 GCA_041499985.1 Gemmataceae bacterium | reverse complement strand
GGATCTGCATGAAGTGCTTGCACAAAGATCCGGGCCAGCGGTATGCCACGGCCCAGGCGCTGGCGCAGGACCTGGGTCGATTCTATCGCATCTGGAGGTCGCAGAAACCGCGCTGCCGGCGACGGATCTTTGCCCAGGGAAGTTCCGGAGAGGATCCCTGAAAACACCGAATGCCCGGCAACCGAAGCTACCGGGCATCTATCCAACGAAATGCTACGGGGGCAACGTTACTGGTTCTTCTTGGCGGCGGGCAGCTTCAGCTCCGTGATGACATCCTTGCCGCTCTTTTTCTCCGAGGTCACGGTCACTTCGGCACCTTCCTTGAGGCCCTTGAGAGACTTCTCACGATCCTTGACGGCCTTGCCCTTGGCATTGAGGACCTTGGAATCGTCGGTCAGCGAGAACTCCTGATCCTTGTCATTGACGGTGACAGTGATGGTGTTCTTGTCGAGATCCACTTTCTTGACCTTGCCCGTGATTTCCGCCGCCAACAACAGACCACCGGCCAAGACCACCAACGCAAACAGCGCGCCAACAAACTTACGCAGCATCGGAACGCTCCTTAATAGCTCCCGCTACCCTGGTGCTGAGGATCCCGACCCCACATCGGGACCCCATGGTATCTCAGTTGTTCGGAGTCATGAAGGCGTTCGCCTTTAGTACAGCCGGTTTAGCCCTGAGCACTCGGGCGAGCGCGAAGCCCACGCTCGCCCGAGTGCTCAGGGCTAAACGGTGGGCGAGAATTCAACATCATCCTATTCAGCATGTTTCGCGACGGCCACAGGTTTCTACGGCCCTTTGCACTTTCGCGAAAGGATGAAGAATGAAGAACTGCTCCTCTCTCGTTCATCATTCATCGTTCCTCGTTCATCGTTTGCTTCAGTACTTCAAGTGCTTTCAAGAGCTGCTTATCGTCACTGGCGGCCAGGGTAGCGGTGTCCAGACCAGCCTCGGCATCGGGGAGCACAAGGGTCGTATCCTCGGGTAGGGGGACTTCGAAATCGGGCACGACGCCTTCATGCCAGATCTGCCGGCCGTTGGGCGTCAGCCACTTGGCCACCGCCAGCAGCACCGCCGAGCCGTCGCTCAAGCCAAAGGGTTGCAACACCGTCCCCGTGCCAAAGGTGCGCATCCCGACCAGCTTGGCCCGGCCATGGTCCTGAAGGGCCCCGGTGAAAATTTCGGCAGAGCTCGCGGTGCCCTCGTCAATCAGCACGACCAGCGGCAGGTCGGTCGCCCGGCCGCCGGCCTGGACCGGAACGGCCGTTCGTTTGCCGTGGGCATCTTCCTCCACGAACACCGTGCCGCGGGTGAGAAACTCGCTCGTCACCGCGACGGCCTGATCCTTCAGGCCGCCCGGATTGCCGCGGACATCGAGGATCAAGCCCTTGGCTCCCTGTCGTTGTGCGGCTTCCAGGGCGGCCACCAGCTGGGTATGCGCGAGGGCACCGAACTCCGAGATAGCCACATGCGCGATGGGCACGCCGGGCAGCATGTGCCAGGCGACGTCCGGGACCTCGACCTTGGCCCGGGCAATGCGGAAGTCCAGCGGCTTGGCGTAGCCCTCACGGGAAATGCGCAGGTGCACAACGCTGCCGGGTTGGCCGCGCACGATCTCGACGATGCGCTCCAGAGGCAAATTGCTCACGTCCTTGCCATCGACCTCAAGCAACACATCTCCGGAGTGCAGTCCGGCTGCCCGAGCTGGTGAACCGGGGATGGTTTGCATCACCGTGGGCCGTTTCTTGCGCACGGTCATGCGGGCGCCGATGCCTTCCAGATGGCCCTCCAGAGTGCTCTCCAGCTGCTCAACTTCTTCCGGCGTGAGGTACGACGTATGGCCGATGTCGCCCAGGGTCGCGAGCATGCCTTCGATCGCCCCCTCGGTCATCCGGTGCGGTTGAACCGCTTGTTGATCGACAAAGTTCATCTGAACCAGATGCCAGGCTTCCCAGAACGGCGCGAAGGTGCGCCGGAGCTCGGGTGGAGTGGAATCGAAGGGGGAACTAACTCGATCGACGAGCACGCCCGCGGCGAAAGCGGCCAGCAGGAGGAGAAAGAGAGAAATTCTCCTGCCCTTGGTGGAGTAGCCGAGATGCATGGCACAACCTCCGCGCGGCGACACGACCTGCTCTCCTGGACAGCCCAGGCGGAACCACAGCGGATTATAGCAGGTTGGGGATCAGGGGAGGGGGGATCAGGGATCAGGGGGCAGAGGGCCTGACTCAGTACAAAGAACCGAGTACGGAGTACTGAGACCCGGCACGAGTTGGTGGTCTTGAAGTAGTGCCCTAAGCTCGAACGCTCTCTGAACGACTCAATCCTGCTCAGGCATCCCTCGTTTCCGTTGATCGCCGTCGTTAAGGCTCGTCGGCAGGCTTCCGGCATCAGCCGAGCAAGCGGTGCAACTCCTGCTTGACCACCCGGTAGCATTCGCAGGAGGCGGCTTCTAGACCCTTCCGGTCGAGGACGGTCATCCTCCCCCGGTGACAACTAATCAACCCGGCCTTCTGGAGGACGCCCGCCACTGCGGTCACGGTGGGGCGGCGGACGGCGAGAATCTGGGCCAGGGACTCCTGGGTAAGCGGGAACTCGTCGGCCCCCACTCGGTCATGGCTCATCAGGAGCCAACAGCACATGCGCTGCTCGACGGAGTGCAGGTGGTTGCAGACGGAGGACTGAGAAATGTGGCTAATCATTGCTTGGGTTGACCGCTGGACCAGACCTTGCAACGGGCCGCCCCTCCTCATCTCCTCCTGAAAGAGCTTGGCTTCCATTCGCAGAGCCTCCCCCGGAACCCGACAGATCGCCCTGGCCGGGCTTCGGTCGGCCCCCAAGAAAACCGGTGTGCCAACCATGCCTTCGTTGCCAATAGTGCCCACTTCCACAGCCATGCCGCTTTCCAGGATGAGGACCAGGGACACCACCCCGCTGAGCGGGAAAAAGACGCATGAGATCGGCCCGTTCGCCTCGTAGAGGATATCCTTCAGGTTCAGAGGAACCTTCTCCAGTTCGGGGAGTAGGCGGTCGTATTCCTCCCTCGGCAAAGCAGTCAACAGCCGATTCTCGCCGGGGACATGAATTCTGCGGGGCTTAGCCATCGTAAGCCTCCTCGCCACGGGGCGGGGCGGAAGGTGCGCTGCACCGGAATCCGGCCCTTCCCTTTCTGGTCCATTAGTGCAAACGAAATACCGTCGTCCTGTCGGAAACCGTACAGACGCCGTGTGTCATCTAGCAGACAAAAGATTAGAATGGACTGCTGGCAGACAGATGGACCATTCCACGGGCCACGGCTACGGGACCAGACCGAGCAGCAACAGAAGTCGATCTCATCCTGGCGCTGCACGAAATCGCCTCGGCTCCGCGGACGCTGGTAGGGTAATGAGCCATGCCGAAGACCAAACCGCCTGCTGAGCCGCACGGAAACCGGCTCCTGGCCCGGTTGCCCCCGAACGACTACAAGCGTCTCCTCCCTCGACTGCAACGCGTCCCGCTGGAGTTAAAGCACATTCTCTACGAGGCCCGCTCGCCTTTTGACTACGCCTACTTCCCAAGCCGAGGCGTCATCTCCGCTCTCGCCGTGATGGAGGACGGCAGGGCCATCGAGGTCGCGACGGTGGGGAACGAGGGCATGGTGGGCCTGCCGCTGCTCGTCGGGGCCAAGACAGCGGCCAACCGGGTGATGGTGCAGGTTCCCGGCGAGGCCCTACGAATGGAGGGGGACGTGCTCAGGGAAGAGGCGAGCCGGGATAGTGCCTTGCGCCAGTTGCTGATCCTCTACCACAGCGCCTTTCTGGTCCAGGTTTCGCAGGCGGTGGCCTGCAACGGCCTGCACTCGATCCACCAGCGCTGTTGCCGCTGGCTGTTGATGACCCAGGACCGGGCGCATTCGGACGTGTTCCCGATGACGCACGAGTTCCTGGGCGAACTGCTGGGTGTGCGACGTTCCAGCGTCTCCGAGGTTCTCGAACAAATCCAAGAAGAAAAGTTGATCCGCTACAGCCGGGGGAAATTCACCGTCCTCGACAGGGAGCGACTTAAGGTCGGTTCTTGCGAGTGCTACCGAAGGATCAACGAGGAATTCGAGCGCTTGTTCGGCGAGCAGGGCAGGATTGCCTGATAACCACGAGGCCGCAATGCACGAGACGACCCGCACCGATGAGAGGCCACCCGGCCAGCCGGTGAACATCCTGCTGGTGGATGACCAGCCAGCGAATCTTCTGGCCCTGGAAGCGCTCCTGGCCGACCTCGGGACGAACATGGTGAAGGTGCATTCCGGCGAAGAGGGGCTGCGACTGCTGGACGAGAACGACTTTGCCGTGGTCCTGCTGGACGTGCAGATGCACGGCCTGGATGGGTTCGAGACAGCCAAGCTGATCCGAAGCCAGGAAAAGACCCGACACACCCCGATCATTTTCCTCACAGCCTACGATACCGACCGTCCGACCATCGAACAGGCGTATGCGCTCGGTGCGGTGGATTTTCTTATAAAACCCCTAATGCCAGTGGTCTTGCGGGCCAAAGTGACGGGGTTCGTTGAACTCTTTCAGAAGACGGAGCAAATCAGGCACCAGGGGAAACAGCTTCGCCTGATGGAACGTCGGGAGTTCGAGCAAAAACTGGCCCAAGAGAACGCCCGCCTGCGTGAACAACAGGAATGGCTGCGCGTCACCCTCGTCAGCATTGGCGATGCCGTCATTACCACGGACACCGAGGGGCGGGTGACTTTTCTGAACCCGGTCGCCCAAACCTTGACCGGCTGGACGCAGGAAGAAGTGGCAGGCGTGCCGTTGGAGCAGGTGTTCCACGTCGTCAATGAGAACACCCGTCAGCCGGTCGAGAATCCGGCGATGAGGGCCCTGCGGGAAGGCGTGATTGTCGGGCTGGCGAACCACAGTGTCCTCATCGCCAGGGACGGCACAGAGCGGCCCATTGACGATAGTGCTGCCCCGATCTGTGACGAAACGGAAAAGGTTTTCGGCGTTGTGTTGGTTTTCCGAGACGTGACCGAGAGCAGGCGGGCCGAAGAAGCGTTGAGCGAGAGCCAGGAACGGCTGTCCGACGCCCTCGCCGCTGCCGGGATGGGAACATGGCGGGCCGACCTGCGGACCAATACCGGCGTGCGTGATGCCAACCTGAACCGCTTGCTTGGACTCGGAGATGGGGTCACGATCTTGCCTTTGGAAGACTGTTTCGCAAGGGTCCATCCCGACGACCGGCCCGGCATGGTCGAGGCGTTCCACCGAGCCATCAAGGAACGAGCTCCGTATGAGGTCGAGGTCCGTGTCGTCCTTGATGACGGCACACAGCATTGGATTCGTGAGAAGGGCAAGCCGGTCGGCGGCAACGGCGACAACCCTGCATACATGACAGGCGTGACGGTGGACATCACGCCGGAGAAATACGCCGAGAAGCGGGTTTATGGCCTGCTGGCGGAACTGCGGGAGGCCGACCGTAGGAAGAATGACTTCTTGGCGACGTTGGCCCACGAACTGCGAGGCCCGCTCGCCGCGCTCCGCAACCTGCTGGAGATCATGAAACATGCGGACCACAACACCGACCTGATCCCGCAGGCCTGCTCCACGATGGAGCGGCAGTTGGGCCAGATGATCCGGCTCATCGACGACTTGCTGGACGTGAGCCGCATCAGCCGAGGCAAGATCGAAATCAAACGGGAACTGGTCGAACTCGCATCGGTTGTCTGCCAAGCCGTCGAAGCCTCCCGCCCGCTGGCCGAGTCTGCCGGGCATGAACTGAGAATCACGCTGCCGCCTGAGCCGATCTACCTCAACGCCGACCCGGTGCGGCTGGCGCAAGTGTTCTGCAACCTCCTGAACAACGCTTGCAAGTACACCGAACCGGGTGGCCGGATCGGACTGACCGCTGAGCGGCTGGGGAGCGACGTGGTGGTGAAGGTCGAGGATACCGGCGTTGGCATCCCGCCTGAGATGCTGCCCCATATCTTCGAGATGTTCATGCAGGT
>JBGQLF010000718.1:0-5989 GCA_041499985.1 Gemmataceae bacterium | reverse complement strand
CGGTCAACCTCATCGCGCCCGATGGCCGGTTCGATTCGCTTTACCTGAGCAACTATGCCCAGATCAATCTGTTCGATCCCCTCTCGCGCGTGCCCGGGGTCGGCCTGGTGAACTTCCTCGGCCAGCGACAATACAGCATGCGCGCCTGGCTCGATCCGCAGAAGCTAGCCTCGCTGGACTTGACCGCCAGCGATGTCATCAACGCCATCGAGGAGCAGAACGTCGATGTGGCCGCCGGCAACATCGGCCAGCAGCCAGTGCCCAAGGGGCAAGACTATCAGCTCGTCCTGAACACCCAGGGCCGGCTGACTACCCCTCAACAGTTTGGAGAGATCGTCGTCAAAGTGGGTCAGGCTGGCCGTCTCGTCTACCTTCGCGAGCTGGCTCGCCTGGATCTGGGCGCCCAGAACTCGGACCTCAGCTGCACGCTCAGCACAGTCAAGGACGGCAAGCCGGTCCAGTATCCATCCGTGGCCCTGGCCGTCTATGCGTTGCCCACGGCCAACGCCCTGGCCACGGGAGACAGCGTGAAGGCGAAAATGGAAGAGCTCCAGAAGCGGTTTCCCCAGGGGCTCGACTACCAAATCGCTTACGACACCACTCCGTTCATCCGCCACTCCGTCGAAGACGTCATTAACACGATCTACATCGCCGCCGCCCTGGTGATCGTCGTCGTGCTGGTGTTCCTCCAAGATTGGCGGGCCATGCTGCTGCCGATCATTGACATCGTGGTGGCCCTGATCGGCACCTTCGTGGTTATGAAGGCGCTGGGATTCTCCCTGAACAACCTCTCCCTCTTCGGCCTGGTGCTGGCCGTCGGCATCGTCGTGGATGACTCGATCGTGGTGGTCGAGAACATCGAGCGCTGGATGGGCATGGGCCTGCCGGCGCGGGAAGCGACCATCAAGGCGATGGATGAAATCACCGGCCCGGTGATCGGCATCACCCTGGTCCTCGCCGCCGTGTTCATTCCCACTGCCTTCATTCCCGGCCTGGTCGGCCAGTTCTTCCGCCAGTTCGCCCTGACCATCGCCACGGCGGCTTTCTTTTCCGCCACCAACGCCTTGACGATGGCCCCGGCCCGGGCCGTGGCCTGGATCAAGCCACATGGCGAAGGGCACGAGGCGAAGGAGGCCCTACCTCGCGTGGCCGTCGTCGCGCTGCTTGGCTATCTGAGTTATTTCTTGCTGGCTCCCCTGGTCCCCCAGGCGGCAGGATCTACCAGCACCGAATTCGTCCGCTGGGCCGTGCGGGTTGCGGTCTTTCTGCCGGGCGCTGTCGCGGGCTGGTTTCTCAGCCGGCCGATCAACCAGGGCCTCGGTTGGTTCTTCGGCCTGTTCAACAAGACCTTCGATCTCTTCACGAACGGCTACACGCGCGTGGTGGGATTGCTGCTGCGCCTCAGCATCCTCGTCCTGATCCTGTACGTCGGCCTGCTCGGCCTGACCGGCTTCGGCTTCAAGACCTCGCCGACCGGCTTCATCCCCCAGCAGGACCAGGGATACTTGCTGATCAATGTGATGCTGCCGGACTCTGCCTCGGTGCAGCGGACCCGGAAAGTGATGGACCAACTGGAGGAGATCGCCTTGAAGACGCCGGGAGTCCAGTCGACGATGGCCATCGCAGGCTACTCCGCAGTCTTCACGTGCGACTCCTCCAACTGGGGCACCATCTTCGTCATCCTCGACGAGTTCGAGAAGCGCAAAACGCCCGAAACGCAAGCGGCAGCAATCATTGGGAAGCTCAACGTGCAGTTTTACCAAGAAGTCTTGAGCTGCGAGGCGCTCGTCCTCGGCGCGCCGCCCGTTCCGGGTCTTGGCCAGAGCGGCGGCTTGCAGCTGCAAATCGAAGACCGCACCGGCCTGGGCCTGCGGGGCCTCGAGGAAGCGACCGAGACGCTCGTCCAGAAAGCCAGCGCCCAGCCCACGATCGCTCGCGTCCTCACCACGTTTCGTGCGAACACACCGCAACTGTACCTGGAGATCGACCGGGAGGCCGCGCAGCAGATGGGCGTATCGCTCAATGATGTGAACAAAACCCTGAACGCGAACATGGGCTCCCTGTACATCAATCAGTTCAACGAGTTCGGCCGGATCTGGCAGGTCAACATCCAGGCCGAGGGGGACTTCCGCAAGGACGTGGAAAACCTCAAGCTCCTCCAGGTCCGCAACCGTCAGGGGCAGACGGTGCCGCTGTCTGCGGTGGTCCGGGTGCGTTCGGACAGCGGGCCGGCCTTCGTCATGCGCTATAACGACCTGAACTCGTCGGCCATCATCACCGGCCCCAAGCCTGGCTTCAGCGGCGGCCAGGCCATCTCCGTCATCGAACAATTGTGCAACGAGAACTTGCCGGAAGGCATGGGCTACGAGTGGACGTCCCTCGCCTACCAGGCCGTGACCGCGGGCAACACCGCCATTTACATCTTCGCCTTTGCCGTGGCGCTGGTCTTCCTGGTCTTGGTGGCCTTGTACGAGAGCTGGGGGCTGCCCTTGGCGATCATCCTGGTGGTACCGATGTGCTTGCTCAGCTCGATCGCCGGCCTGGTGTGGATCAACCACAAACCGATCGACATCTTCTGCCAGATCGGCTTCGTGGTGCTGGTTGCTCTGGCGGCCAAGAATGCCATTCTCATCGTCGAGTATGCCGTGGATAAGCGCAAGGAAGGATTGGGGCGGCGGGAGGCGACCCTGGAGGCGTGCCGGCTGCGGCTGCGACCGATCCTGATGACCTCTCTCGCGTTTATCTTCGGTGTCTTTCCGCTGGTAATTGCGACCGGTCCTGGCTGGGAAATGCGGCGGTCGCTGGGCACCGCGGTCATCAGCGGCATGATCGGCGTGACGTTTTTCGGCGTTGTTTTGACGCCCGTCTTCTACTTCGTCATCACCTGGTTCGGTGGCAAACCGAAACCATCGCCGGGCCATCCCACGAAAGAGAGTTACGAGCCCGTTGACGAGCCGAAGCCAGGCGTGGCGGTGCCGTGACGCGATTGCCCGTTGCGGCGCGGCAGGATGCGGCGCCGCAACCGGCGATCGGTTACTGCCCCGGTTTGCCGCAGCCGCATTTTAGGCAGTTCTCCGGTGGGCCGCACAGGTACCTCGGGTCGCAGTTGCTCCCCAGCAGGATCGGGCAGGTCTTCGGACAGTAATCGTCCACGCACCCCTTGGGATTAGGCGGAACACACGGCAGCGTCTTGGGGCAATAATCATCGACGCAGCCCCTGGCATTGGTCGGGACACAAGGCAACGACTTGGAGCAGTAATCGTCTGGACACCAACACTTGCGCTGCCGCCACAAGTCGCACAGGTTCGGAAACGACCAGTTGCACCCGTCGAAGAGCAGCCACGGGGCTTCGGCCCGCGCAGGGGACTGCCACAGGGTCCAGGCCAGAACGAGGATGGCGGGGAAAACGCAGCGCTTCATGTTCGAGACGCTCCTTGGTGGACAAACCACGCGGCATGCACCAGCAATGGGTCGGCGCGCAAGCTACTCCCTGAGCAACGGCTGCGTGTCTTTCGGCATCAGCGCCGGCAGGGTAGCTGCCGGGGCGGGCGAAACGGGCGCCTCGGCCGTTCCCGCACAGCATGTCCCCGCAGCCGCATTCGCCTCGCAGCGGATCTGCCAGCCGCCACCCAGCGCTCGATAAACCTGGATCAGTCCCAGTGCAATGTCGCCCTGGGCTTGCGCCAGTTGATTCTGCCGGGAAACCAGCTGTTCCTCGAGGACGGCGACGCGGTTGAAGTCGGTAAGGCCATTGTTGTACTGGGTTATGGCCTCCTTAACCGACGCTTGCTCGGCCTCGACGCTCTCCTTCGCGTAGCGCGTTTCCTCCTGCGCTTTCAAGAAGCGGACCAAACCGTCTTCCACTTCCCGGTTGGCCTGGAGGGCAGTCTGCTGGTACTTGGCTACCAGTTCCTGGAAGTGAGCGTCCTGCACGCGCACGTTATTCAGGATCCTACAGTAGTTCAGGATTTGCCACTGAAACGCGGGGCCGACAGACCCCTGGAAAGAACCGTGGGCAAAGAGATCTTTGAGATCCTGCGCCGACCAGCCGAAGGTCGCGTTGAGGCTGATCTGGGGATAGAAGTCCGCTTCCGCCACGCCGATCTGGGCGCTCTGGGCGGCGGCTTCACGCTCGGCGCGACGGACGTCCGGCCGGCGGCGGAGCAGGTCCCCCGGAATGCCGACGGCCACGGAGGAGGGCGCGGTGGGGATCGGGGCCGCGCCCAGTTTACTGCGCAGGTCTTCCGCCGGGATGCCGAGCAAGAGGCACAACCGATTGTTCGCTTCGCGCAGGGAGATTTCCAGTTGCGGAATCAGGACCTCCGTCGCCGACAGGTTGCTTTGTGCCTGATTGACGTCCAGCTGGCTCGTTTGGCCGCCCTTGAAGCGTGCCGTGGCCAGGCTCAGGATCTCGGTCTGGAGCTTGACATTTTCCCGTGCGTAGGCAAGTTGTTGTTCCAGGGTACGGTACTGCACGTAGTTGGTGGCTACGTCGCCGATCAGGGTCACCAGGATGTCGTCGTAGTTCTCGATCGAGGCATCGAGGGCGTCGTCGGACGCTTCGATCGCCCGGCGGAAGCGGCCCCAGAAATCCAGCTCCCAGGCGAGGCCGAAGCCGTAATTCCACTGGCCGAACCAGCGCTGCGGTGTGGCGATCCGGTTGGCCACATTCACGCTCACCCCTTTGTTCTGCTCGCTGCCGGTCATGACCTGCGTCTGCGGGAACAGCTCGCCAACGGCGATGCCCAGCGTGGCGCGGGCCTGGAGCACCCGGAAGCCCGCCTGGCGTAAGCTCAGGTTCTGACGCGAAGCAGTCTGAACAAGCTCACTGAGGACCGGATCGTTGAAGGTCGTCCACCAATGGCTGTCGTCCTCGGTTACGCTTCGCACGCGCACATCATTGGCGTCGATCCAGTGCTGTGCCACGGGGGCGGGAGGGCGCCCGTAGTTCGGCCCGACCTTGAAGCCGTTGTCAATGTATTCGGAAAGGGTCGTGCAGCCGGACAGCGACAGGGCGCCGGCCGCGATGGCTGCCGCCAGCGATCGTGGATGCATCCAAGTAAGGCGCTGGCGACCCTTCCGCGGTTTGTCAGGTCTTGGCCGCATTTCGATACCTCTTGTGCAAGGCAAGACGAAGAGTTCCCAGGGGAGACGGAGGAAGCACCTCCTGCCATAGAAGCATCGGCACGAAGCTAATAACTCCTACAATCAAAGAACCTATCGCCGCCGACATTTCGCATAGAACCTCTAACCACCTCTCGCCCGGCGCCTTCCAGCGATCTGGTACCGCAGTTTGTGCATTCCTCCACGGGGCATCACTTTCGCGCCATCCCGGGTCACAGGAATCGCTGGCAGTTTTTGCACGCCTTCTTCGGCTTGAGGAATAGAGGGAGCAGGCGCGGGTCGCTGGCTCCGAGTTCTGGAGCTTCCCTTGCGGGCGGATGGAAAGCACACCACAACCTGGCAAGACTCAATCGGGAGGACGATAGATGGTTTCGGTCCTGGGTGAACTGGAGCTGCGCTGGATCGAACGGCTGACCCGGCCTGAACTCCTCAACGCTGTCTGGGCACTGCGGGATTCTGTCCCCAGTGATCTCGTGGCGGGCCTGGAAGAAGTAGCAACCGAACAATTGCAACTGCTCCTGCTGGCTGCCCGCTTGATCCATGTTTTGCGGCGCTTGCGCGGTCCCAAGTGACCGGGACGCCGCTCTCGGCCGGGAACCTGTGCGTTCACCTCGTTGCCGCGCGAGACCAGCAACCCTCCCAAGCCTGAATGCAGGGTAGACGCGTGAATCCTGAAAGACTGGCTGCACATTTGCGGGTCGACCAATACGGCGACTTCCGGCTGACCGAGGCGATTCGGCCGGCGCTCGACTTGCCCGTCGTGCCTCGGCAGGGGTACCGCGTCGGGACCTATCGCGCTGCGTCCGGGCACTTCGACTTACCGATGCTGGCCGCGGCCGTTTCCCGGGAGCAGCTTTTCGACCTG
>JBGQLF010000717.1:0-6010 GCA_041499985.1 Gemmataceae bacterium | reverse complement strand
GTGCACCAGCTTCAGCGGCATCGCCTCGAGCACATCGGGATCGACTGTCGTGTGCGTCAGATCGACCAGCTCCATGCCAAGCTCTTCCGCAAGTGCGGTCAGGACGTCTTCCTCCTTGGCGAAGCCTTTTTCGATGAGCAGCTCGTGGAGCGGCTTGGACGGCATGGAGGCGTGGACCTCGGTAATATGCGCGAGCTCGCCGGCCGGGATCTGGCCTTTGCGGATTAACTGTTGCACAAGCTGCATAATTTCCTCAGGTTACAGTGCAGGCGGGAACCGGCAGGGGCCGCGGGACGCAGGCGCAGTCGGTCCCGTGCAGGCTGTCTAGGTATAAACCCGGCAGAATACCTAAGGTAACGTGGCCAGGAGGACTTGTCCATCCATTCGGCAGGAAAATGCGCGGCCTCTGCGGAGCCGCGGCGACGCCTCACATTGCCATGCGGGTACACGGATCGGTACGATGGGCTGGAGAAGGAACCGTGTTCAACAAGAGCAGGGGTGAGCGATGACCACTGTTATCGTGGACGAAAAGGAAGTCCATATCCCGGCCTGGGTCGTGGATCTGGAGTCGTTCCGTCGCTGGGCGGATGCGGACGAATTTCCCGACACGGGCCGCATCTGGTATCTCAAGGGCGAGGTCTGGGTCGATATGAGCAAGGAGCAGGTGTTCTCCCACATCGAGGTCAAAGGCGAGTTTACGATGACCATCAAAAGGCTACTCAAGTCCGGACGATTGGGGCGGTATTTTTCGGATGGTCTCTTTCTTACCAACATTGCGGCCGACCTCGCTGGCAAACCCGATGGCACGTTTGTTTCCACCGAAAGTCTTCAGACCGGACGCGTGCGCTTGGTGGAAGGCGTGGAAGGCGGCTATGTCGAGCTGGAAGGAACGCCCGACATGGTCTTGGAGGTGATCAGCCGGGGATCCGTGAACAAGGACACGGTGGTGCTGCATCAAGCCTATTGGGAAGCCGGCATCCGCGAATACTGGCTGGTGGACGCACGCAAGGAGCCGCTGCGCTTCGATATCCTGCGACATACCCCGAAAGGGTACGTCGCTACACGCAAGCAAGCCGGCTGGATCAAGTCCGCCGTCTTCGGCAAATCGTTTCGGCTGACACAGCAGACCGGAGCGGATGGATATCCCGAATACACGTTGGCGGTTCGATAAGGGGACCGGCTATACCACTTGTGCCCAGCGATCGGCCACAGCCAGCAAACGGGCCAGCGGCAACTCGAAACCGGGCAGCAACGGCGTGCGATAGGTTTCCTTTGCGTGGATGACGATCTCCTCCGGACCCGTGGGCTGGTTGCGAACGACGGTCAGAATGCGTTGAAAGCGATCGAAGATCCAGTATTCCGCAATGCCCAGTTCCAGGTATTCCCGACGTTTCTCCACATAATCCCGCTGGCGGTTTCTCTTGCCTTTCGAGACCATCTCGATGGCGATCGAAGGCAAGTCGTGGAGGGGCTTGGGCAAGCGCCCAAGGCCGGTCCAAATCAAGCGATCGGCAAGACGCCGGCTGGTGCGCGTAGGCACATATTGCTGAGCCAGCGTGCAGTCCAACGCGGATCCCTGGGGATGCTGCTCCTGATAGTTGCGCAGCCAGCGTCCGAGTTCTTCGTTTGGATCCGTTTCCTCTTGCCGGGGAATCGGGTTCACGACCAGTACTCCGTGAATGAGTTCGTAGCGATAGTTCTTGTTGTACACCGTTACGGCATCGAACTCTTCCGGCGTCATCAACATGCCGGCCGACTCGCGTCCCAGCACGATTTTGGGTTGTTTCGGGATAGTGCTCATAGCGTACCTCGGCCCAGGATGCCTAGATCCTCGCACAATACCACGCGTGGGACAATCCCAGCTGCGAGCAAGTAAGTCAGGCTCAGCCTGACCTACCTGCCCGGCTCCAGTGTAGACCGGCGACCTACGGCCCCACGAAGGTCAATTCGCCGTAATCCTCATAGCGGTGAAAACTCGCTTGCGTCAAGGGCGCCGACGAGGACAGCTCCGGCTGATCGAACGTCACCGAATAATCAAAGCGGCACAAGGCAAAACGCCACTTGTCACCGGGTTTCGGCCGGCCGCCGCTCGCCTCGAACGCGGTCCACGGAATGCGTCCTTCCACCGTCCAACCCGTGTCTTTGTCTCGCCAATCGTTGAGCGTGCCCTGGAGCTTGACGGCCGACTCCATGCCGAAGTGGGTCAAAGGCGCGAAGCGTTGGTAGCCTCCGCTGCCGCGCGAAGGCAGGAACAGCTCCAGCTGCGTGCCGGCGGCGTTGACCTGGAATTCGTAGTAGATCAGCTTGTCTGCCTGCGGCTTGAAGAACAGTTCGAAGACATCATTGGTCCAGATCTGGCCGTTGCGCTGCGTGACATCGGCGTACAGGTCGTGGTCCTCCATCTCGGCCGTGAAATAGAGATACCGATCGTCCCAGAGAAGACGAGCCTGGGTCGCGGTCTTGGGCAAGCGCTTTTGCCAGAAGACCGAGAAGTCTTTGATCAGCGGGGCCTTGTCCCAGGCGACTTCATCGGTCTTGCCGTCGATTCGGATTCGGCTGGTCGCCCAGCGGCACTCGGCGGCGCGAACCGTCGGCGGCGCCGGGTCGGCCTTGGTCTGCGCCGCCTCGGAGCCGGCACAACCGAGCAGCGGTAAGATACCGAGCAAGACGAATCCCAGCAGCAGCACGCGGAACATGGCAACTCCTTTGTGAGAAGCGAACCCGAGCCCGATGCGAACCCAGGGTTGCACGCAGCTGACCGCCGCCGCGGGCAAAAGGCAAAGAAAAAACGCCGGGCCCGAGGATTCTTTGGGGGCGACGGACCTGCTGTCCCCCTGTCATCCTCAGTTACCGTGGTTCCGTGGTGCGCGAGCAGCATGCGCAGGCACGCCAGTGCACAGCTACCTCTGCGATTTTGTGCGAAGAAAGGCGGCTTCAAGCGCATCGTGTTTCTCCTCCTCCAGTCGCCGAGCGGCGGCGTAGACTTTCGGGCGCGGGTCTGCCCCCCCCACCTGCCCGCTCCCAGCATCCAGGGCAACCGTGCCCACTTGGCCTACCCAGCCGTAGCCAGGGCTGGCCAGCATGACCGGGACGACCCACAGGTCCGCCTGCGGAGAAGAGAGAGAACAACGCACAGGGTTACCACTCGAGAAGTTGGTGCCGTAGTGAAGGAGACAATACTCGTTGACTGTCCTCGAAGCCGCACTGGCCGTGATGGCCTTGGCTCGACGTGCCACGTCACGCTTCTCCACTCTGTTCTGCCTGCTGGTCTTGTTGCGAGATGCCATGGCTGACTCCTTGGTTGAAAGAACGGCAGGGCCTCCTTCCCCGCGCTTCAGCGGAGATGCTGCCATCGAGGAAGAGCCAGAACCTCCGGATTGACGACGCTCAGGGGCCGGCGGCCGGACAGGACGGCGGCGACGTTCTGGGCCGCCTGGACTTGCAGTTCCCGCACCGATTCCTCGGAGTAGAAAGCGACGTGCGGCGTGGCAATCAGGTTGGGCAGCGCCAGCAGCGGATGATCCACTGGCAAGCGTTCCGGCTCGAAGACATCCAGGGCAGCGCCGGCGATCCAGCCGTCGCGCAGAGCCAGGCACAAGGCGTCGGGATCGACGATCGCTCCCCGGGCGGTGTTGATCAAGAACGCGGTCGGCTTCATGCGCCGCAGTCGTTCCTGGTTCAGCAGCCCGCGCGTCGCGCGTGTCAACGGGAGATGGATGCTCAGAAAGTCCGCCTGGGTGAGCAGGTCGTCGAGGCTGACCGGCTCCGCCGTGAGGTGTGTGCGCAGGGACTCGCCCGGATGCGCCGTGTGATACAGGACGCGCAGGCCAAGGCTCTGCACCTTGGCCGCCAGCGTTTGGCCGATCTTGCCGAAGCCGAGGATGCCGAGCGTTCGACCGCGTAGCCGGCAGAGCGGCATGCCGGTTTTGAGATCCCAGTTGCCCTGATGCACGGCGGTGTTGTAGCGAGCAATCTGGCGCACACACGCCAGGAGCAGGGCCAGGGCATGCTCGGCGACTTCGTCCCGGCAATAGGCGGGCACATTTGTCACCGGGATGCCGCGGCGTGTCGCCTCAGCCACAGCGATGTTATCTACGCCGATGCCGTACCGGCCGATGACTTGCAGCTTGGCGCCGGCCTGCACGACGGCAGCGGTGACCTGGGCAAAGCACGTCAGGATCGCGTCGGCCTCGGGAACCAGCCGAAGCAGTTCGTCCTCGCGGCCGGTTTCCGCTAACAGCAATTGGGCGCCGATCGTGGCCAGGACTTCCGCTTCGGGCTGGGTCGAGGGCCAGGTGTAATCGGTCACCAGGACGGTCCGTACACTCACGATGGGATCCCTCAGCTTGCTCGCTCGACGATGCGCTGTTCGGTCCACGCCAGCAGCGCCTCCAGCGAGGTTTCGCTGCCGAGCAAGATCGCCCGCGCCCAATCACGGGCCACCTGCCGCGTCGCCTCATCGGTCAGGTACTCGATCTTCGATTTGCCGTCGATGCGTGCCAGGAGCAGGCAACCCAGTTCGCGAATCGTCGTCGTCTCGATGTTGGAATCCAGGTCGGGCGCGAGTGTGTCCCGATACGCACGCCAAAAGGTCCGCGCGGCCTCCAGATAGCGCTGGCCGCGCTCGGGAAAGCGAATCGTTTTCAAGATCAGGTGAGTGAGGCAGAAGGCGGTATCGAATGCCGGATCGCCATAGTGGGCGACTTCGAAGTCCAGGACCAGCACCTGATCGGGATAGACGAAAATGTTCTTGGGACTGTAGTCGCCGTGGACGAGCGTTAAGCGTGTGCTGAGCAAGCGCTGCACCTCGGCTTCTATCACCAGCGCCAGCTCGGGATGCACCTTGGCCGCGGTTCGGTGATAGGGATCCACGCGTCCCTGGAGGAAGCCGCTCGGACTGGCAAAACGGGTGGACACACGCGGATCGCCGGCCGTGCGCTGGTGCAGCTGGGCGAGCAGGATGCCGGCGTGCCGAGCCGGGGTCCGATCAATTTGCCCGTCGAGTAATGCCTGCTTCCACAACACGCCGCCCGCCGGGGCACACGACATGCCGAAGACATAATTCGCCTCATCCGAAAAGCGCACGCGCGGCACGCTGCCCGGAGGCAAGAGTTCCCCGAGCAGGGCCATGCAGTCGCGCTCGACCCAGATGCGCGCCCGGTCAAAGGGCCAATCCTCAGTGACGCGCAGCTTGGGCAGCGATTGCTTGAAGACGAAACAATCGTTCGGCAAGCGGACCTGCATGACGACATTGGAGATCCCGCCTCCAAGCGGCACGATCTCGGCAGGGACATCGACGGGAATCAGTCCACGCTGTACCAGGTACGCGCGGGCGTTTTCGGGCGTGATCTCAACCATCGGACCCTACGATTCACCATGCACGCCGCTCACTCCGGTAACGGCTGGCCGCGCGTTTCCGGAGCCAGCCAGATGATCGCCATTCCCACGATGTAGATGAGACTCATGACCGAACAGGCTTGCGGATAGCTACCGCCCAGCAGCCCCATCAGATTGCCGGTCTGAAGGACGCCGATGGCCGCCAGGATTCGGCCAAAGTTGAAGCCAAAGCCCTGACCAGTCGCTCGCACCGCGGTGGGGAAGAGCTCGGGAAGATACAGCGGCAGCCAACCATAAAAGGAAGCCGTCAGAGCGCCCGCCAGGAACACCGAGGCCAGGAACATCGGCCCAAAGTGGTCGTTGAGTTGAAAGAACACCAGGGCCGCCCCCAGCGAGCCGACACACAACAGGCTATACGCCAGGCGCCGTCCCAGCCGATCGCCGAGCCACGCCGCCACCATGCAGCCAAGGATCGCGCCGAGCGCGGACATACTCTGGGTATAGGCCTTGGCAAAGGGCACTTTCTTGTCGGTCAGCTGGTCGGCCCAGAGCGGCGCCCACTGAATCGAAGCCCAGGTTCCCAGCAAAGCCACGCCTCCCAGACAGGCGGCCAACAGCATCCGTTTCACGATCGGCCGCCACGCTTCGGTCCCGGCAACGGCAACCGCACGCC
>JBGQLF010000716.1:0-6011 GCA_041499985.1 Gemmataceae bacterium | reverse complement strand
CGGCGGCGAAATCATCTTTAACCTGGCCAATGGCCTGCAAGGTTATCTGCTGACCGACGGCAAGGACAACCGCATCGACGAAGGACCGGTCGCTGTGGTCAACGATGCGCTCAAGACTGCCGGCACCCCGGCAATCGTCAACGGGCTGTCGTGCATGGCCTGTCACAAGCACGGCATGATCCGCTTCGAGGACACCATCCGTAACGGTCTCGCGGTCGTCGGCGCTGCCCGCCAGAAGGTCCAGGATCTGTATCCTCTGCAGCAGGCGATGAACCAGCTGCTGAAGAAAGATGAAGATCAGTTCCTGCACGCCCTGGAAGAGGCGACCGGGCCGTTCCTGAGAGTCGGCGACGATCAGAAGAAGGAGATCCGCGACTTTCCTGAACCGGTTGGTGCCATCGCCCGGTTGTACTTGAAAGACCTGGGTCCTGAAGAGGTGGCGTTGGAGCTGGGCATCGCCGATTCCAAGGAGCTCCAGACCATGATCAAGGCCAATCTCAGGTTGCGGCAACTCGGGCTCGGTCCGCTCATGCAGCCGGCCACGATCAAGCGCGCCACCTGGGAAGCCACCAAGGGAGAGCAGTCGCTGTTTCATCGAGCGGCACTGGAACTGGAGCTGGGAACGCCCTTCGAGAGGTTTTGATTGTGTCGGATTCGGTAGAAAAATTCACGCAGTAGCTTTGTAACGAGGTACAGCCATGTGGTCTCCACGATCTCCTTTCCTGCCCCTGTGGAAGAGGCTCATCCCGCTCCTGGCGCTGGTCGTGTGCCTGGTCAGCAGCGGATCGGTGCGGGCCTCGAATAGCTTGCGTCTGGAGCTGGCCGAGGCCGCCAAAAAGATTGCGTCGGTGATCAAGGGGCAAGGCGGCAATGCGATCGCTGTCGGTGAATTCACGGGGCCGCGCCGCCTGCGCTCCAGCGCTGGACCCGGCATCGCTGAGATCCTGGCCGAAGAGCTCAAAAAGCTCGGCATCGAAGTCAAGGACGATCCCAATGCCCCGGAGGTCAAGGGGGATTTTTTCGATATCGAAGATAAGGAAAGTGACCAGCTGGCGGCCCTGCTGAAAATCCGGATCCTGGACCGCTCGGGCAAAGTGCTGTTCGAGGGGGAGCGGGGCATCTTTGGCGATGAGACTCTGGCGTCCATGTTTGGACTCACCGCCCAGCTGCCGCCCAACGCTGGTCCCAAGGCCAGGACGGAAAAGCTTAAAGAGAGCATCGAACACCCGCGCGCCCACGTGGCCAACACACAGATCGCCGCCGGTGCCGATAGCCCCTATGCCATCGAGATTCTGGTCAAGTCCGGCGATCAGTTTGTGCCGCGGGCTCCCAGCGACGACGGCAGTGGCCGCGCGTTTGTCCAGATCAAGCGCCATGAGATCTACGCCATCCGGCTGATCAATAATTCGCCTCACGATGCCGCGGTCAACGTGACGATCGACGGTCTGAACATGTTCACTTTCAGTGCGCTGAAAGACAACAAGACCGGCCAGCCGTTGTATACGCATGTCCTGGTAGCTAAACAGAGCAACGGTACGATTCTGGGATGGCATCGCGACAACGAGAAGTCGGATTCGTTTTTGGTGGGCGAATACGCCAAGAGTGCAGCCGCCGAGATGCTGGTGCACAACTCGGCGACGATCGGCACCATCACGGCCTGTTTCGCCGCGGCTTGGCCCAAGAACGGTCCGCCGCCCAAGGATGAGCCGGCCAGCCGGTCCGGCGACGCCACGGTTCGCGGCCCCGAAGTGAGCGCCAAGTACACCGAGGTGGAACGGGTTTGGGGCGTGGTTCGCGCCAGCGTCAGTGTCCGCTATACGAAGTGAGCGCCGGCGTCTATCCTCCGCTGAAAGCAACCGTACACCGCGCCGGCGAGCGCGGTGTACGGTCGTTTCTATGGTTGAGCCATTGGAGTTCTTGCTTGTAGGTTAGGATTCCGATCCTGACAGCTTTCCACGTCAGGATCGGAATCCTAACCCACGGCTCCGCGCCATCCTGGTTGGAACCACGCCAAAAAACTCGACTGAGATCCGTCACACGCGACATGCTGCTGCGTACATGAATGTGAAGCGATCGATGAGCCGCACCTCAAGCGATTGGGATCGCACGGAGGAAACACCATGAACCACAGCTTGGTCGGTTGTAAGAGAATAACTTGAAGAAGTGCGGCAAGTTAGGGTGGCACGCCCTGAGTCTTCGAAGGGCGTGGCGAGCGATCCAAACCACATCCTTCGAAGATTCAGGGCCTGCCATCCGACATGGGTGTCTCAGCCTTGCGCCCGTTTCCGCAGCGCCGCGATGAGTTGGTTGACGGTATCATCGGCCTGGGCTCGGACTTCGAGTGGGTCCAGGCCGACCTCGATGGCGACCAGATGATTGGTCAATTTGCGGGCCCACAACTGACAGCGTTCCACCAGCCACTGGCGATCCTCCGCGGACAGCGGCGCGTGGTTCGCCAGAATCAGCATCGAGCAGCCTTGGCGGAACTCGGCGATGCGCTTGGCCACCGCGGCAGGCTGCTCGGGTCGCTGCTTGAACCAGTCCGCGGCGGCGTCGGCGAGTTGGTTGAGGTAAGCATCAGCCGGGACATTCTCCGCCAGGGCCTCCGGCTTGTTCCAGCCCCACCCGGTGGGAGCCTTCACCACTTCCACTACATTAGGAGGGCGATTGTGCTGATAAACGCCGACCCCTACCAGGACCGACGCCGCGGTCGCCAGGCTCACCACCCAGGGACGGCGAAACCAGGCGCTGCGAGTCGACAAGGACAGGACTTGTCGATGTTCCGGCTCTTCGGTGGCCAGGAAGGCTTGCAGCCGGCGCTGACCCCGGTCGATCCGGCTGCGGAGCTCGGGCGTGCGCCGGCCGATCTGATCCCAGTAAGCACCACCGGCTGTCGCCACCAGTTGTTGCAATTCCAGCAGCAAGCGCGGCCGTTGCAACAACTGGCGCAGGGTTCCGGGCGGCAGCTTCCCCAGGCCGCCGGCGAGGACGGCACCGAGCTGTTCGCCTAGCACCTCGCGCACGGTCTCGGTGGCTGGGGTGGCAGGGCCGTGGACGGCGGACAGTTCCGCCACCAGGGCCGCCAGATCGGGGCCCATCACGTGGGCCTCCAGCCAACCAGGAAGTTCGGCCGAATTATCCGGGATGTCGAGGGCGTACAGGTTCATGGCATGGCTCGTTCGACGCAGGATTGTAGTTGTTCCTTGGCCTGATGGAAGACTTTGTGGGCGCGTTCGGGCTTCATTCCCAGGCGCTGGCAAACTTCCACGTAACTTTCGCCAGCTAGGCGGGCCTGCACCAATTGGGCGGCTTCGGCGGTCAGGCGTTCCAGGCAGCGGCGGAGGATCAGCATCCGCTCTTGCTCCAGCAGCGGTTCGTCCGGTTGCGGCGCACGCGGATCGGGCAGCGGCTGATCCTCACCGAGTGGATCGATCCGTTTTTTGCGGCCCTGATCGATCAAGTAGTTCCGGGCGATCTGGTACAACCAGGCCCGGAAGTTGCCACCGTGAAAGCCGTCGGGCAGATGCTGCCAGACACGCTCCCAGATGGCCTGGTGAATGTCCTCCAGGTCGCTACGGCTGGCCCGGGCGGCGAGAAACGCCAGCAACTTCGGGGCATGCCGCAGGTACAGCTGTCCACAGGCGTGCCGGGCCTCTTGCCAGGCTCGGCTGTCGGAGCGCTGGCGCCGGGCGATGGTCTCGGCCAGTTGTTCGTCGCTCAGAAGATTGTCGTGGGTGGTGCCAAGCATGCTTCCGAGAGTAAAGCCAGCAACGACCTCGGTCAAGGTGACACTGACATTCGTGTCCGTTTCCAGCTTGACCTGCTAGGAAAACGAACGGGGACGAGGAATCTGCCTCCAACAGGCGAAAAACTTCTTGAGCCACTCCTGGAGAGATTTTCGCAAGAACTTTTGGAAGATCCACCACCCTGCTTCGTTTCCCTAGATAGAATGGCGGCCGCGCACTTGAAAATGAATCGAAGACCGAGTGTGTTCTCCCTCAATCCAAAGGAGGAAGCTATGAGTCTCGCGAAGAAGTCTTTGTGTCTGGTCTGTGCCTTGCTCTTCAGTGTGCCCACCGCGTTGGTAGCCCGGGCCGACTCGTACGTTGTCCGCCAGTATTACAGCAGCTGGCAGAAGGCCCCGCAGCGCAGTTACTATTACCGCCACTACTACTACAAGCCTGCCCCGACCTACTCCGGCTACCGGCACCACTATGTCATCTACCACCCCAGCCGGCCCCAGCACGTGTACTTCTATAACCCGTACAAGCGCGTCTACTGGGGACGTTGCCCGGTGCAAAGCCAGGGCCAGCCGCACTACTCGATGCTAGCCGAGAAGGATCGCAAGGCCACCTTGGAAGAGATTCCCGAATCGGCATTTCCCAAGCCTGCACCTGTGCCACCGATTCCGGAAGCGAGCGATGGAGCGCCCATGGACCTGCCGCCGGACGACCTGCCGACGGATGAGAAGCTTCCCAAGTGAGCGGAACAAACACACTAGCCCGCAGCGCTGGCGAGGGAAACATCCCTCGCCAGCTTGTGGGGCAGACAGTTAAGGCAAGCGGCTGATCCAGCGCCCCTGTCGCGAAACCGCTGAGCACCTGAGCCCCAGCCCGAGATCCGCGGGCAGCCCGTCCCAAGAGGCCCCGTCGGAACTGCTGCCGGAGCGGACGTGACGCCGGGGCTCGAGCGCAGGCTCGGGCACCAGAGAATCCCTCATCGGGGCGCTCCGCGGGCGTTTGTGGACGCAGTTTGAGCGCTCAAATGGATTGTCAGAACCCCGGAGTGACAACCCAACACAACGCTTCCGGGTCTGCGGATCTATGGTAACCGCGTTGAGAAATCCAACGCCAAGACCGTTGCGCCGAACAGAGGATGCCTCGGGTCATGGCCTGTGATCAGGCGGTTCATGAATCCTGGTTCGCAGTCGTTCCCGATCTGCCGCTGTCAGCTCCCGTCCTTCGCCGCGTTCCAGGCTTCCACACCGACGAGAAGCTGGCCGTCCCTCGCCGCCCTCGCCTAGGCCTTTCGGGCGTGCAAGCAACGCCTGGACCCAGTGCCGGTTTTCCCACCCATCCTCGCAGAATGCCCGGGATGAGGGTATAATTGCTTGGTAGGATCGGAGAAGGAACGCCGGGGTGTCGGATGCTGCCTCCTGTTGACGATTTCGGCAACTTGCCGCCAGGAATCCATCGCTGTACGATCGAAGAGTTGGCCTCGCGATTTGGCAGCGGCTCGGAAGAACGAGTCACCCAGATGAGCGAGTTGCGGCATTTCTTCGAAGCAGCCAAAACGGCTGGGGTCCGGCGCCTGATGGTGAATGGGAGCTTTGTCACGGGCAAGTTGGCTCCCAATGACGTCGATGTGGTTTGCTTGCCCGGACCTGGTTATCCGCGTCAAGGGCTACGACTGGACAGTGACGACCTGGTGTGGCCATTCCTCCAAATCATCGTGGCGGCCGACGACGTGGACTTCGAATCCTGGGCGACCAGCCAGTTTTCCACCGACCGCAAGAGACGCCCGAAAGGCGTTGTGGAGGTACTGCTATGAGGGAACCATTGACTGTCGAAGGTTACGAGCAAACCAAAGAAAAGTTGGCGGACCTGGAACGTCGACTGGCGGAAATCCAGAAACGGACCGACTTGGATCCCGAGCATCTCGCGAGTGTTCGGCGATCGTACCGGATGATGATGCGCGAGTACCTGCAAGACCTCAAGCTCTTTGAAGCCAAACAGGGCAAACCAATCTCGACACCGCAGGCATGAGCGCCAGAAAAACAAACGCTAGCCTAAGTGAGATTGTCAATCAATTCTTCAACGGTCGCCACGGTTATTGCGCTTGTCGAACTTGTCGAAGCCGGGCTTGTCGAACTTGTCGAAGCCGGAACCAGAACGTGCTTTACCGCCGCGATCGCCTCCGTCGGAACCTGGACCCGAATCCCCGCTGCGTATGAAACTGCGGCGATCGAAGTTTCCATCCCCGCCACGGGGGCGGAAACTTCGATCGCCGGG
>JBGQLF010000715.1:0-6014 GCA_041499985.1 Gemmataceae bacterium | reverse complement strand
GACGCTTGTGGCTACGTGACGCACCACGCCATTGGCACGGCGCGCCTACGCTTGCAGATTCTGGAGGATCTCGCGACGGGACACCAGCCGTTGCCCGCGACACTCATCGATCTGGAGCGCTTTGAGGAGCCGGCGGCGCAGCTCGGACTGCACTTGTTCGATCGCGCTTGAGGCCGTGCTTGGCAAGTAGACCGTGCCGCCAGCACGCCGGTCATGGCCACCTGCCTTGCCCATCTTTCCAACCACCTGCCGGAGCATCTCGCCGGCCTGGGCGCTCGGCAGCGCGGAACGGACCGAGAGCACCAGCTGATCTTGATAGACGCCAGCGCAGACGGCCCAATCGATTTCCTCGAACCGGATTAAAAAGTCAACCACCTCGGCCGCCAACTCCGGTTGAGGCAATTCATTCACCCAGCTGATAATAAGCCGATCATAAATGAAGGAGCTTTGCAGCGCCTGAAGCATGCATTCGAAATGACTCTGTGGCAGCCGAGCATTGCGGATCCGGGCCAGGATGTCCTTGTCGGCCAGGGGATAAAGATAAAGGAGTGCGCTGTCATCCAGGGGACTGGCCTCGCGCGGATAACCGGTCAGCTCGGTCTCGATCCCATACAGCAAGGCCGTGGCCAGGCGTTCTGGCAACGGGATACTCTGCTCCATCAGATAACTGGTGACGATCGAACAAGTCGCGCCCAGGCCACGTCGCAGATCGACGAACTCGACACCATCCAGCGAACCCGGAGTGTCGTGATGATCGATCACCCCATAGAGCGGGATCTCGGAGTCAAAATTGTGGCGGCCGGTGTTGGGCTGGCTGTCGACCATGACCAGCGCTTCACCCTTTTTCCAGACCACTTCCTCGATCGGTTCCAGCTGGATGTCCAGGAACTTGACCAGCGCGCGGTTCTCGGCCCGGCTGATCAGGCCGTCGCGCGTCAAGCGCGTAGATTTTCCCAGGCAGGTTTCAACCAGGTGGGCGAGTCCCATCATGCTCGCCAGACTATCCGGGTCGGGCTGCACATGAGAGACGAATGTCACCGCATCGAACTCGACCAACCCGGAAAGGAAGCGATCGGAGCGACGACAACTCGTCGCTTTGCCATTCCCGTTACAAGAATCGGCGCTGTGCCGCGCCATGGCTGCACGTCCTCCAACAGGGCCTGCTGAACGGCCATCCTTGGCGCAAGAAGCAGCATTTTAGTCCATCGACACCCGGGCGCCAAGCCAGTGGGCGCGTCTCAGCCTGGCCGACGACTGAGCTCCTGTACACGGCACCACTGCCCCTCACTCACCGGCATCACCGACAGGCGCGGCAACCGCACTAGGTCCCAGGGCGCCAGAGAGGCATCCTCCTTGATGCATGCCAACGAAACAGGATGTTGCAAGCGTCGTACCGCTTCCACCTCGACCACAACCGATTTCGGATCCGCACTCGCCGGGTCCGGCCTGGGATCGCTCAGCACGCGCATCTCGCCTACGACTGCTTTCTCGCTGCCGGTGTGGTAGTAGAGCACGCGATCGCCGCGGCGAACTTGGCGTAAGTGAAGCCGCGCCAGGTTGTTCGTCACGCCCTCCCACAACGTCTTGCCGTCCCGTTCCAGGTCGGCAAAACTATAATGGCTCGGTTCTTCCTTGAACAACCAGTACGGCATGCCTTTCCCCTCAGACTCAGCAGGATGGCGTGTTGACCAGGTTGCGCGAACGGCAAAGTTTAGCATCCGCAACAGAATTCCGCTGCTCTCGTCTACCGATGAGTCACCCCGAGAGATCGCGTGCGCTTACAATGAGCTAGCCTCTCCGCGAGGCGCCGCCGGCTTGCTTGGCCGGCACGTCGTCCTCGAACGACGGCGTCGGTTTCGGTTATTCACCCCTCCGTTGCACCCAGGTTACCGGGACCGACGCCACCCATTCCTCGAGGCGCTCGCTGCCTGAGTCCATTCATTCTCTCAGGAACTAACTATTTGTTCACTAACAATCTCATCCTGACAGGAACCCGATTTCTTGACAAACGTCTCCCATCGTTCTCCACCCAGACGCGGACACTCCCGCGCGCATCGCAAGGCGCAGCCTGATCAGGACAAGCACCGCGAGCGTCGAGTCGATCCGTGATTAGAATGCAACAGGTTAGGCAGCTGTTGGCACCACGGTTTGTACAGGGGGGAACGACAATTCTTCTCAGTATGGTACCACCCCTCTGGATGAGAAGCAAGAGTGTACTTCAGGACGGGGGAGCCAGCAGCCAGAGCCGGATCTGTTCGCGTTGAGCCGGCGTGAGTTGACGAGCTGGATCGCGCGCCCGTTCGTCCATCTGTCGGGCCAGCTCGGCCTGCGACCTCCCCTGGATCGGGATATCCGCCCGGAACAGCGACTCGGCTAGGAGGTAGTGCCAGCGCGCTTCGGTGGGGTCGCGCTGCACCACCGCTTCTAAAGCTCTAGCGGCAAGTCCATAAGCCTGCTTGGCTTGTGTCTTGAGGAGCTGCGCCCGATGCAGGTACAAGCGGTACTCAACCCAGTAGCCGTCCTTGCTCTCTGGATCGAGCTTCTGGACGAACGTGGCGTAGCCCAGCGCTTGGCGCCAGAATTCCTCCGTCTGTGGCAAGAGCTTGGCCTGTTCCCCGTGCCAGGTCGCCAATTCCAGGAGCGGGAGGATGTCGTTGGGATCGGCCCGCTGTGCCTGTTCAAGTGGCTTGAGGACGTAGGCACGCAAGTAGGCGGTCGTCCGGAGCAAGGGATCACGCTGGGGGGAGACTGCTCCCTGAGCCGCCTGTTCTTCTACCTGTTGGCGCAGTTGGAAAAAGGGGCCGTAATAGCGGCGGGCCAGGTTGAGGCTGTCGGCACACGTACTGACCGGAGAGAAGAACAGGATAACATATGCCAACCAGAGCCCCACGAGCATGGGCACCGGCAGAACCCATTGCAGCCAGGAGCGCGGTTCCCAAACCCAACGTCCACTCCAGGTCTTTGCCTTCAGCTCTGGTGACATGGATAGGGAGAGCGGAAGGGCACTTAGGGCTAGGGCCGACTGCACCCATAGTGGTTGGGCCACGGACGGGGACGTGATGCCACCGGATACACTGCAATTGAAGAGGAGTGCGGCGACCCCGGCGACCAAGGCGAGGATCCGGGAGGGACCCGACCACGGGATCGCATTGAGCACCGCGAAAGCCACGAACCACAACACCGCTCGCACGCAGGCCAGAAACCCCTCCGTCACGACTTCGTCGGGTCCGGACCCCGCGGCGCGCAGGAGAAAACCCAGGATCATCCCAGCCGTGCCGCCCAAGTAGAACTCCCACGGCAAGATTTGATCGGCGGGTTTCATTTGCGCTAGGTGCGCCGGGTCCTTCGCCTTCCAGAGGGAGCCGATTCCGCGCAGGAGCAGCCCGAAGAAGCCTCCTATGGCCCCCAGGAAGGCAAGCAGGGCAAAGATACCGCAACTTGCCCAGATTTCCAGAAGCCAGTTATGGGGGTCGCTCACCTTCTCGATCGCCGTATCCGACATGTAACGAGGATAGAACCGGCCAAAGTTGCCCGGGCCGACGCCCAGCAAGGGGTGGTCCAGAATCATGTGCCAGGTGGCAGTCCAGTAGTCCAGGCGATAGCTCATGGTTTGCGGGTTCTTGCCCAGGCTGGCACTGGACCAATCGCTGCGGAGGAACGCGATGAGAGTTCCGCCAACGCCGAGGAGCGTGGCCAGCACCCAGACCTTGTGCTTCCACAGGAACGCGTAGCCATATCCCAAGGCGAGGGCGAGGCCTACCAAGACCAAGGCCAGAATCGCGCCCCGGCTGTGTGTCAGCCAGAGGGCGAGGCCAAGCAGCAGGGTGAGACCAAAGGCCAGGCCTATCTGCCCGGACCAGCCGAGTTGACGGCGGCCAGTCAGACTCCAGCCAGCCGCGACGGGGAGTATCAAGACCAGGTAGCCCGCTAAGGAGTTGGGATGGGCGAAAGTGGCAAAGACATTGTTCGCCAAGATGCGCTGGGCCCAGTGGGCAAGCTGGGGATCACCCTCCTCGAAGAGGATGCCCTGGTTCGCCAGGGCCCGCTGGAAGCTTCCCAGATCGCCGGGATTTAGTTGCGCGCGCAACTGCGGGAGCTCGACGGCGTATTGATAGACGGCATGGCCCGCCAGGCTCACGGCCGAAGCTACGACGGCGGCGAGCAGTGCCTGGTTCTCGCGCGGATGGAGGCTAAGCTGCCGGACGAGACAGAAGGCCAGGAGCAGGATCAGCCATTCCCAGGTGATCAGCCAGGCAGGGTGCTTGTAGGAGGCCGCCGCCACGGTACTGAGAAACGCCAGCGCCACAACGCCGAACAGACCGACTTCCACGATGCTGCCCTGCCAGGCTTGGCACCGCGACCAGGCCCACCAGGCTGCCCAGCCCACACCCGCCGTCAGCCAAAGGACGCTCAGGACGAGTCCGGTCGAACCCGACAGCGGATCGAGCAGGCCGGGGTCTTCGCCCAGGACCAATGGACGGGCGACGAGCAGGGCTGTGATCAACCCCAGCAGCAGTCGACGGACGAGCACGGCCTGTGAGGGATCGGTCGCTGGCGGCCCAGGCATGACCGTTGCAATGATTTTCTTGCGTCTTCCCGTGGCAGTTTTCCCGTGTATTGGGTCCCAAAAGCGGCGCGCTGCGGATGTGACGCCACGATCCGAAACCCCTAGGCTACGCTGGAAACGGCTGCTGTCAAGTCCGCCATCGCTGCCAGTTTCGCAAGCGTAAACCCCCGATCCTGATTTCGCTTGCAACCGTTGGCAATGGCGGTAGACTCGCGGAATGAAGCATGCGACCGGCCACGCCCTGAGCTTATAGATAGCGTCGGTGTCCCTGCCTTCCGTACCACGCCCGGCCACACCCGAGGCCCGGCTGAGTCTTCTGGCCCCAATCGGGACCCTTCATGCGATCGAGGAGTATGCGGGTGCGCGGTTTGTCAGCCTTCCTTACCTTGGTGTGCCTCTGGGTCAGCGTTGTTCCCGCCTCCTCCGCGGCCGAGAAGGCTTTCACCGACGCGGAACGCAGCCACTGGTCGTTGCAAGCGCGTTCTCGGCCGGCCATCCCCGAGTATGCCGACCCTGCGGATACGGCCTGGTTGCGAAATCCCATCGATGCCTTCATCCTGGCCCAGCTGAAAAAGCAAGGCCTCCGGCCAGCCCCTGAAGCCGAGCTGCGTTCCCAGAGTCGGCGCCTTTCCTACGACCTCACGGGCCTACCGCCGTCGCCGGCTGAGATCCAACAATTCCTCGCCGATCCCTCCAGCGTGGCTTATGAGAAGCTGGTCGAGCGCTTGCTCGGCAGCCCGCACTACGGAGAACGTTGGGGTCAGCACTGGCTCGACGTGGTGCGCTATGGCGAGACCGAGGGCTTCGAATACGACCGGCTGCGTCCCGACTTGTGGCGATACCGCGACTACGTCATCCAGGCTTGGAACCACGACAAACCCTACGACCAGTTCCTCACTGAGCAGCTGGCCGGTGACGAGCTAGCGGACGGCGGGGTCGACCAGGAACCGCGCATCGCCGCCGGGTTTCATCGCCTCGGTCCGGTGCGGCGCAATGCCGGCAACACCCTGGTTGCGTTCAGCCGCAATGAAGTGCTCACGAACATGACCGATATCGTGGGGGCGGCCTTCCTCGGGCTGACTCTCGGCTGCGCGCGCTGCCATGATCATATGTTCGACCCGATCCACCAGAAGGACTATTATCGCATGCAGGCCTTCCTGGCGGCCACGCATGAGCACGATGTGCAACTTGCCTTGCCAGCAGCCCAGGCCCAATGGAAGGCTCAGACCGAAGCCGTGACTGCGGAGATTACTAAGATCGAGAAGGCGCTCCAGGTCGCGACGGGGGAAGCCAGGCGAGGGCTGGAGGAGCAACGCCAAGCCGCCGAACGCCGTCTGCCTGCTCCCTTGCCGGCGCTCTGCACGGTCCGCAACAAGGAGGACCAGCGCAGCGCCATCCATGTTCTCAAACGCGGCGAGGAGACCAGGCCGGGCGAGGCGGTCGGCAT
>JBGQLF010000714.1:0-6014 GCA_041499985.1 Gemmataceae bacterium | reverse complement strand
TTTTTTTTTTGTTTTTTTTTGCATACTACCAAAAAAACTCGCGCGGGGGGGGGGGGTGCCTCGCCCAACACCCCACGCACCCTACTGACTCCGGCCATTTCCTCTTGCACGCCGGCGCAGCAAAACAGTACAGTACTGCCGCTTGGGACCGGGGACGTCGGTCCACCAGGGTATTACCGGAAGCGGAAAGGAATCCTGTGAACGGATCTCACACCATGGCGCCGCAGAGCCGGCGCGCGTTCACCAACGGCTTCAGGCACGATCCTCCTCACTTTTCCCCCCTCCACGTCGCCGTGGACCGAACGCGCCAATGCCTCTTGGCGCGGCAAGAGCCTGATGGCCACTGGGTCGGGGAGCTCCAGGGCGATACCATCCTGGAATCGGAATATGTGCTCCTGATGGCCTTCCTCGGGCGGGAGCGTGACGAGCGCGTCGCCAAGGCGGCCCGCTATGTACGGAGCCAGCAACTACCCGAAGGGGGATGGAATAACTATCCGGAAGGACCCGTTGAACTGAGCGTCTCCGTCAAGGCCTATTTCGCCCTCAAACTGGCTGGGCATGACCCGGACGCACCCTACATGCGCCAGGCCTGTGCCGTCATCCGTTCGCTGGGGGGCGCGGCGGACTGCAACAGCTTCACCAAGTTCTATCTCGCCTTGCTGGGCCAGTTTCCTTATGCCAACTGCCCGACCGTGCCGCCGGAAATGATCCTGCTGCCCAAGTGGGCTTATTTCAACATCTACGCGATGTCCAGCTGGACGCGAACGATCGTGATCCCCCTGAGCATTTTTTACGCCTGCAAACCGGTCCGCCACCTCCCGCCGGAACTGTGCATTGACGAGTTGTTCCTTCAGCCTCCCCAAACACCGCTCTGGCCGCATCCGCCCACCAAGCGCTGGTTGACCTGGACCAACATCTTTCTCGGCCTGGACCAGTTCCTCAAACGGCTGGCCGCCTGGAATTTCGAACCCTTGCGTGGACTGGCCGTGCAGCGAGCGGCGGCGTGGATGCGCGAGCACTTTGCCGACAGCGACGGCGTTGGCGCCATCTATCCGCCCATCATTTACACGATCGTCTGTTTGCGCTGCTTGGGCTACGCCGACGATTCCCCCGAGATGTGCTGGGCCCTGAAGCAGCTGGACGACCTCATGATCGAGGAAGAGGACACACTCCGCCTGCAACCCTGTTTCTCGCCGGTTTGGGACACTGCCTTGACGCTGATCGGCCTGGCCGATGCGGGCGTGTCGGGACGTCACCCGGCCGTGAAACAAGGCACGCGCTGGTTACTGGAACACGAGGTCCGGCGCCGCGGCGACTGGTGCGAAATCCTGCCCGAGGGGGAGCCCGGCGGGTGGTGTTTCCAGTATCGCAATGGCTTCTATCCAGACACCGACGACACGGCCATGGTGCTCATGGCGTTGGCCAAGACAGGTCAAGCGGTCACCAACAGCGGCCGGCCCGCGGTCGAGCGCGGTCTCCGCTGGCTGCTCGGCATGCAAAACCGCGATGGCGGCTGGGCCGCGTTCGATCGCGGCATCAACCGCGAAGTGCTCACGAAGATTCCCTTTGCCGACCACAATGCCATGCTCGATCCGAGCTGTCCGGATATCACGGCGCGTGTGCTCGAGGCGCTGGGACATTACGGTTATTGCATCGGTTCCGCGGCGGTGGATCGCGCGGTGGCGTTCCTGGAGGCGACACAGGAACGGGCGGGCTGCTGGCTGGGGCGCTGGGGGGTAAACTACGTCTATGGCACGTGGCAGGTGCTGACCGGTCTGCACAGCATCGGTTACGACATGCACCAGCCGATGGTGCGGCGGGCGGTTGCCTGGCTGAAGCGCGTGCAGCAGCCCGGAGGCGGTTGGGGCGAGAGCTGCCGCAGTTACGACGATCCCAGCCTGGCCGGCCAGGGAACGCCGACCGCTTCGCAGACGGCCTGGGCCCTCCTGGGTCTGTTGGCCGCGGGGGAGGCTGCAAGTGACGAGGTCCGCGCCGGCATTGAGTATCTGCTGGCCACGCAGCAACCCGATGGCACCTGGCAGGAAGAACCTTTTACGGGAACCGGTTTCCCCAAAGTCTTCTACTTGAAATACCACATGTATCCGCTTTACTTCCCGCTCATGGCCCTGGCGCGCTATGTAACAGCGATCGGCGCGCACCGGATGGCGAACGGCGCCAGAGCCGCGACCGGAACATCGGCGAATCACCGGCCGCATGCGTTCGCTGGGCGCAAGCCCGGTGTCGAAAGCCGCTAGCCGCGAAGGAGATTCCTCATGCGTTTCCCCCTCACCTTAACGACGACGATGGCGAACTACATCGCCCGCAAAAAACTCTCACGGGAGAAGCGCTTTCCCCTGGTGCTCATGCTCGAGCCGCTGCACGCCTGCAACTTGACTTGCACGGGTTGCGGTCGAATCCGCGAGTACAAGCAGACCATCAAGGAGAAGCTGAGTGTCGAGGAGTGCTTGGCGTCGGTAGACGAGTGCGAGGCCCCGATCGTGAGCATCTGCGGGGGCGAGCCGATGATCTACCCCGATCTCGGCCCGCTCGTGCACGGAATCCTCAAGCGGCGCAAACACATCTACCTGTGTACGAACGGCATGTTCATTCAAAAGCGCTTGCACGAGTTTCGGCCGACCAGCCGATTCTTTTTCAATGTACACCTGGATGGGCTGGAGAAGACGCATGATTTGGCCGTGGAACGCGACGGCGTCTTCCGCGCCGCCATCGAAGGCATCAAGGCCGCCAAGCGCGCTGGCTTTCTGGTATGTACGAACACCACGGTCTACAAGGAGACCGACATCGACGAGATCGACGCACTGTTTGCCTACCTGACGAAACTGGGCGTGGACGGCTTCATGCTTTCGCCGGCCTACGGCTACACGGCAGTGCGCGAGACCAACCCGGATGGTGCGGCCCAGATTTTCATGACCCGCGACGATATCCATGCGAAGTTCAAGGAAGCGGCGCAACTCTTGAAGAAGTACCGCCTGGCGTCGTCGCCGGTTTATCTGGAATTCCTCAGCGGCAAGCGCGAGCTGACGTGCACGGCCTGGGGCAATCCGACGCGCAACGTCAAGGGCTGGAAAGGCCCCTGCTACCTGATCACCGATCAACACCACGAGACCTTCCGCGGCCTGATGGAGGAGACGGATTGGGAGCGCTACGGCCGCGGCAAGGATCCACGTTGTGAGCACTGCATGGTGCATTGCGGCTACGAACCATCGGCAGCGCTCGGCGTCAATAAACGCCTGGGCGATAGCTTGAAGATGCTTCTCTGGCAGCTGACGTGAGCGTACCAACGGAGGTGGCTGTTTGCCTCTTGTTCGCCCTCCAGCGTGAGGCTGCGGCCTTTCGCCGGCGCTTCCGGCTACAGAGATTTTGGCCAGGGCTACCCTGTGCGGCCTGGCTCGGCCCCGTGTCCGGCTCGGCGGTGCTCGTGTTGGAGACCGGCGTCGGTACCACGCGGACCGAAGCAGCCTTGCAAGGGGTGCTGGACCAAGGCTTCGTCAGCAAGGCGGCCGATCGAACTACACCAATCGTCTGCACGGGTTTCGCCGGGGCTCTCCAGGAAGGCTTGCGCGTTGGTGACGTAATTCTGGCCACCGAGGTGGTCGAGCCGGGCGGCCATTGTTGGCCGGTCACGTGGCGGTTCGAAGGGTCCCTACGTGGCTGTCCTGTGGCACTGCACCCCGGCCGCCTCCTCACCATGCCAACGCTGGTCGCCACACCTCTCCAAAAGCACTCCTTGGCTAGGCAGCATGGTGCTGTGGCGGTCGACATGGAGGCGGCTGCCGTCGCCCACTTCTGTCAGCAACAGGGCCTGCCGTTCGGCTGCGTCCGGGCCATCTCCGATGATGTTCACACGGCCCTCTCGCCGCGCTTGCTGGCACTGTTGGCCCAGGGGCGAGCCTCGCCTTTTCGCGTCGGGAGAGCGCTGGTGCGTACGCCAGGACTGGTGGGCGAACTGTGGCGGCTGGCCCGAAACACGCGTTTCGCCGCGGATCAACTTGCCCAAGTCTTGGGTGAACTCCCGCTACGCGCCTCGCAAGGCCTATGCGAGTAGCTGGGGTCCTCGAGGCGAGCAGTGTGGCTCTGGAAAAAACAGGGTCTCCAGGGCACAATACAAGAAGCTACAACTGAACGGTCCACCATACGGTTTCAGAGCGGGAGTGCCTCATGACGCCAACAAGCGATATCCCCGTCACGATCACCTCAGAAGCTGCAGCGCACGTTGTGACTCTGGGAAGGCAGCGTGAGTTCGAAGTTATGCTCGAGCACACGCGCCAGGTGGTCTCCGAACTCCAGGCCATCGAGGTGACGCTGGTGGAACCCTATGATTGGGGCGATGATCCGCGCGTGATCATCGAGGCGACCAAGGCAGGACCTTACCAGGGAGATGATCCGACGCAGAGGCAGTTGGGTGCGTGGAAGGTTCGGACCTTTTCCCCGGACATCTGCCGTCATTTCTTGATGACGGTTGCCTACGGAACGGATCCTGCAAGCTAGGGCCTTCCTCGATCTCGCTCGCGTGCTGGTGATGGGTAGCACCGAGGCATACTGGCGAGCAGCAGCAGTGCATGGCTACTATGCACTGCTGCTGGAGTGCCGGGACGCCCAGTTGCGGTGGGGCCTCCCGCCCGTTGCTCACCATGGTATTCATGCCACGGTCCGCTTACGCTTTACGTATGCTACGGATCTGGACTTGAAGGACATCGGTAATGCCCTGGATGTGCTCGGCCAACTGCGCAGCAAGGCCTCTTACAACCTGAAATCATCTGCTACTTTCGCCTCCCCCGTCCAGGCCCAACAAGCCGTCCAAGAGGCGACCGCTGCCCTCGCCCTCCTTGCTCGCATCGACACCGATCCGGTGCGGCGAGCCACTGCAATCGCTACCATTCGACCTTGAGTGTCCAAGATTTAGGCCACCACAATGTTGACCAACTTCCGCGGCACCACAATCACCTTGCGCACTTGCTTGCCAGCTATCAGTTCGCAAATGCGAACATCCGCCAGCGCGGTAGCCCGTAGCGTCGCCTCGTCGGTCTCGGCCGGCACGGTCACCTTGCTCCGCAGCTTGCCGTTGACCTGCACCGGCACTTCGATTTCCTCGGCCCGGGTCAACGCCTCGTCATAGCTCGGCCAGGGCTCATAAGCCAACGTGTTCGGATGTCCCAACGCTGCCCACAGCTCCTCGGCCAGGTGCGGCGCAAACGGACTCAGGAGCAGCACAAGGGGCTCGAGGACGGTACGCGGCCGGACGGTCAGCTTGGTCAAGTGATTGGACAACTCCATCATGGCGGCAATGGCCGTGTTGAAACGCATGCCGTCGAGGTCTTCGGTCACTTTCTTGATCGTGTGGTGGAGCCGGCGCAACGTCTCTCGATCGGGCGCGGTACCTTGAACCGCTTCGGCAAGACAGACCTGGTCCGCCCGGTCGTCGACAAGCAACCGCCATACGCGACTCAAAAAGCGGTAGACTCCCTCGACGCCGCGCATGCTCCAGGGCTTGGTCGCTTCGAGCGGTCCCATGAACATTTCATACAGCCGCATACTGTCGGCGCCGTATTCGCTGACTACGAGATCGGGATTGATGACGTTGCCGCGACTCTTCGACATCTTGTAGGCGCGGGCCTCGACGCGCACTTCCGGTTGGCCCTTGAGGACGAAGGCATCGCCCTGCTTCTCCACTTGATCTTCATCCACACGGGCGCGTTCATACGTCTCGCCGGTCTGTCGATCTCGGCCTGTGCTCACTTCGACCCGCTCGGTGGAGATCCACTGGCCGCTGTGCTGGAAAGCAGTGAACTCCATCTCGCCCAGGATCATTCCCTGGTTGACCAGCTTGGCGAATGGCTCGGGGGTGGACACGTAACCACGATCGTAAAGGACCTTGTGCCAGAAGCGCGCATAGAGCAAATGCAGAACCGCGTGCTCCGCGCCGCCCACATACAGATCCACGGGCAGCCAGTACTTCTGCTTGGCCGCGTCGCAGCATGCGCGGTCATTGCGCG